>NZ_WWSL01000009.1:0-78540 GCF_009875845.1 Collinsella sp. BIOML-A6 | reverse complement strand
GGCTTGCCCGTATCGTAGGCAATGCGCCGAATGCTCGCCATCGAAATTTATCGATGGCCTATTTCAGACTGTAATGGGCGGCAACGTACGTTTGGTACGTCGAGTTTTATAAAGACGGAAAGGTCGTAGCGTCTGCGGAATGCGGCTCTGAAGGGTATCCGTGCCGGTCGATTATGGCCTATCACGAGAGCGAGTAACTTTAGCCGAGGCATGTTGGCATTACGGCGTGCGCGGCTCCTATACCTTTCCCCTTGTTCCATCCGACGAGTTTAGTTACAGCTAAAACGGCCGTTACGAAGAGCTGACCGAGAGTCCGAAGACACTCGCCCGCTAAGCGGGTATGCCCCAAAAGGGTATCTGGGGTTCGAACCCTCCCGGTTCTTCGTCAGTTGACCAAAGGTGCGACATTATTACCGCTCGCCGGCGGGTGACTAAATGCGATGACTTGAGGGCTGTAATTAACCGAGCTAAGTTGGGGGATTGATTGAGACGCACGGGCTTTCGATGCGCCTGTCGGCTCGGCATTTCGCAATTCATTAGACACGCGGAGCGCGTGGTTTGGGATTAACGAAAGGAATCAGCATGTCTCTGTTCCATAGCGATAACGAAAAGGAAGAAAAGCACAGCGGAATACTCGGTGCCTTTTCTGTCGACAATATCAAATGGGAGCCTGGCAACAACGAAGATGCCTCGCTTGTCTCATTCCGCTATCCCTACGAGGATTTCCCCAACGGGTCCTATCTTCAGGTTGCGCAATCGCAGATTGCCGTTTTTACCAACAATATGGGGGCGGGCAGTTCTACTGACGCTACGGGTGCCGGCGATTCTCAGGTAAGCGTGTTTGTCGGTCCGTGCAAGATCAAGCTCGACACGGGAGACAGCCGATTCGCCCCGTTCCGCAATGCCGCTCATTCGCTTACCGGCGGTAGCTCGGCGTTTCATTCCGTTGTGTACTTTATCAATACCAACTACATGAACGAGCTACGCTGGGGCACGACCGAGCCCATCATCGTTCAAGACCCTGAGGAAGACGTCAACGTTCACGTTCGCGCCTTCGGTTTGTTTGGCGTGCATATCGAACAGAACGATTTGAGTCTGGTTCCCATTCAGGCGAGGAAGTTCCTTGTTAAGGTCGTGGGCACGCGAGATCGCTATACACGAGAAGAACTTACCTCCTTTATGCGGGCAAAAATCCTTGAGTATGTTCCCGACTTGCTTGCTAAGGCGATTGTTGACCAGGAGGTTTCCGTTCTTAAAATTGCGACGCATCTGAGCGACTTCTCGTCTCAGATGCAGGTCAAGCTCGTTAACTATTTCGATGAGTTTGGTCTCACACTCGATAACTTCTCGTTCAACAGCATCAAGCCCTTCGAAGAGGATCTTGCCGCCATCAACGAGATGAAGATCCAGCGTAAGCGGAGCATTCTCGAGGCACAGGGTAACGCTGCCCAGATGGACATCGAGTCCGAGGCACTTGCCAGGAAGCGTGCGCGCGAAGGCTACAACTATCAGCAGGAGCGCGGCATGGACGTAATGGAGAGTGCTGCGGGCAATGAGGGGAGTGCCGCATCGGGCCTCATGGGAGCCGGCATGGGACTCGGCATGGGCGTTGGCATGGGCGGTGCATTTGGAGCTGGCTTCTCCAACTTGGCCAACCAGACCATGGGCGCTGTTGCTCCCATGGTTGGAACGGCTTCCGCGTCCGCAGGTATGCAAAACGGTCTCGTGTGTCCCGGTTGCGGAAACGTTAATCCGATGGGTGCCAAGTTCTGCCTGGAATGCGGACAAAAGCTCGAGCAGGGTGTTGCGTGTTTGGCGTGTGGGCATCTTAACCCGGTCGGTGCCAAGTTCTGCCTTGAGTGCGGGAACCGGTTGACCTCGCCAAGGTGCCCGAGCTGCGGAGCCGAGTTGCCGGAAGGGACCAAATTCTGCCCCGATTGTGGAACTAAGATCCAATAAGGAGAAACAAAGATGAACGGTTCTGTTAAACGTGTCATTTTGGGCGAGGCAATCGTCTTGGTGGCGTGGCTTGTAATCATGTTTGTCTGCAAAAACGCGCTGATGAACCCTATCGTCTTTGCTATGTCGCTTGGTTTTGGGGTTTTGGCTTTTGCGGTGGCTTCGATTTCGGCTACCATGTCCGATAAGCAGTCCACGGTCAAAAGCACGACCGAAATCCATTATTTGCCGATTGCATCCAGCTGTGCCTATTTTGTTGTTGCCCTTCTTGCCAATACGTACTTTGCGTTTGTGGCGTATGGGTGGGGCGGCAGCACGATCCCGGTTGTCGCAAACGTTGTTCTTCTCGTTGTGCTTGTCCTTGTGCAGATGGGTCTTGGCTCCTATGCCCGCCGGGCAGACCAAAAGGTTGCCGCCGCCCTCGCAAAGACGGTTCAAACGGCACAGTTCGGATCATATGTGGGGCAGCTTCTTGCCGTAGCGGAGGACGCTCAGGTTAAAGCCGAACTCAAAGGGCTCAAGGATGACATCTCCTTTAGTTCCAACATGTCGCACCCCCATGTTCAAGAGATCGAGCGACAGTTCTCCGCCGCGCTTGAGGCGGTCTCGAATTCCATGAGTGCCGATGAGCCGGCAGATGTTACGGTTGGCCTTGTCCATGATGCGCGCAATATCTGGAAAAAGCGCAATGCGGCGCTGACCGCTGTCAAATAAGGGCTCGCGCTGCTTTTTACCAGGGCACTTTGATGGTTGAAGTGGGGGAAGCTATTGGAAATCAACGGAATAACTTGCGAGGGCTGCGGCAGCACCGATGTCGAGTTTGACCCCGCAACTCGAAAGGTTCATTGCAACCAGTGCGGTCGCGAGATGTACTATTCGCGGGCGCGTCTGGGGGCCACGGGCAAAATCGCGTTTGCCAAGGACAATGCCATCAAGTTTTTTAAGGGCGGCAACTTCCCGGAGGCCCGCAAATTTGCCGCGGACGTGCTCAATATGATGCAAGACAACGCGGCGGCACAGTTTATGGTTGCGTACTGCGATGAGTTTTGCGAAGGTCTTTCGGGTTCGATGACGGTTTTCTTTAAAAGGGCCGAAGATATCCCTCTCGAATATGATGAGGTGCGTGACTTGATCGACTTGTTTGAGTCGACGCTCTACAACATGCGTGACTTTGAGGTTCAGATGGTATCGCTCGTGGTCGCCAATATGCAGAGCATGGAGGATCGGTCTCGACTTGAGAACTTTATCGATGCTGTGTGCCCGTTCTGCATAGCGCGGTATGCTTCGGAAGACTTTATGACTGCAGAGCGGGAGAGTTTCTATCAAGATATTGCCGCCAACTGCAATACACCCAAAACGTGTCTTGCACTACTCAAGGGCATTAGAGAGAACCCCGGGTCCCCCTATAAAACTGGTTCGTTTGCGTTACGAAGAAGGACTTCGTACTTTTTCGAACACTATGTGGAGCCCGTCGGTCGCATCGTCAATTCGATGAAGGCAAGCCAATACAAACAGAAGTTTCTTGTGGCCTATCAGCAGGTGTCCGAGCAATACCGAAGCATGGCCTCTCAATAAAGCAGATGGCGGGCGCTTACTCGCTTAAAGCTATTGGATGATCTAAACAGTGCAAACTGAAAGGTGGTACAGATGAGTGATTCGGGAGTAGATACTGTCCTTATCGAGCGCAGGATCGCCGCTATTGGAACAAAAGTTGACCAGATGACCACGAAGGTCGATAAGGTCGAATCGCAAATGGAGGAAGTGCGGAAGGACCTTAAAAAGCTCCGAAAGGACTTTCTCGAGATGATGCTCGAGCAGCGTCGTACCGCCGCACTTGAGCAGGCGACTACGGAGCTCGTGAGCGTCCGGCAGGAGATGGACAAAAAGTTCGGCAACTACTCAGTGGTTCGAAACACCATGGTCGGTATTCTCCAGGCAACCGATGCGGCGCTCGTGCGCAAGGCGACGATTTCGACGGTCTCCGAGGAGTTAATGATCTCTACCCCGGACTACTGGCTGGCACCTGTCCTGGTTGCCCTTGCGGCATGGATCAACAACAACCGAGATCTTGCAGAGCGCGCAATACGCGAGGCTGTCAAACGTGACAACGAGCACACGTCGCTTGCGATGACTCTGATCTGCAGACGTAATAACCGCACGGCTACGTGCTACGAATGGTTAGCGCGCTACTTCTCGACGCAAAACACCGCCCGCATCGATGCCGATGCGATGGTCTACATCGATGCCTATATCAACGGCATCTTTGGAACCGACGAAAAGCACCTGTGCGACGACTATATGGCGGGCTGGATCGAGCAGATCAGAAATCAGAGCCCTGAGTTCGAGAATGAGCAGTCAGAGTCATGGGCGGAGTACTTTACCGGCTACGAGGAGGATATGAGTTCGAGATATCCGGCGCTCAAGGTGGTGGTCAAGGAGTTTGACTACATCAATAAGTATCTCGGAAAAGTCGAGGCAATCGAGAGCATCTCCAATGACTTCGCCGACCTCAAGGCTTCTGATGTTGACGAGAGGACGCTTGCCGAGCAGGTTGACAGGCATTTGATGGAGCTCGTTAACTCCGATGACTCCAAGGAGCGAAATTTGCGCCGCCAGGAGGAGTATCTTCTTGCGGTCAAGGCATTTGGCGGAGACGTGGAGCGCGCCCGAGAGCTCGTCAATCGTCGCCGCGATGAGAAGCGTCAGCAGACGATGAACATCATCGACCAGATGACACGCTCGATGCGCGACCAGAGTGCGTCTGTGGATGTGCATAAGAAGAAGACCGCGATTCAGTTTTTGGGTTCCTATATCAACGGTGGTTTCAACCGGTATCGCAAGAGCGACATCCCCGAATTTCCGCAGGCGATCACCCTTGACTTCGACGGATGGACAAGCAGGGCGGTTACCGGCGATGAGGGTAATGCGCTGCGCGGCGATTATGTTCGCTATGTCGGTGAAGAGAAGAAAAAGGAGCTCGCTGAGCTTGATGTCAAGGTTGCGAAGGGCAACAAGAGCCACAAGATAGCGGCCGTTGTCCTCGCTGTTTTGGGAGTAGCTTTCTTTGCGTTTGTAAACCAGGTTATTGGCATTCTGCTTCTTGCGGGGGCTGGCTATTGTCTAGTAAAGACGAGCCTCTCGGGCAAGCAGCGCGCTACGGAGGCAGAAGAGATTGAGGCCAAATACTCCAAACGCATCCAGGAAGGCTGTTCCGAGATCGATCTGGCGCTTAATCAGTGGAAGAGCGCGAAGGAAGCTGCGGCCGAGCGCAGCGACCTGCTTAAGCTTGAAAAGGTTGCCTAGCCGGTAGGATTTGTCTCGATAATCCATGAATGGAGTGAAAAAGATGGCTGATGAAGTGACTGATTTCGACCATAACGATGCTGCAATGCAGGACCTCGATGCATTGAGCGAGCTCGATAGTCTGTTTGAAGAGGACGAGCGACTGAAGCAAGCTGAGAACAATGTTTTGACCCAAAATCTCACGGGCTTCGCAAACTGCTTTCCCGATTGGGATTTGCATCCGCCGGTAGCGTAGAAAAGCGCTTGAAGCACAAGCTACGATCATTTGGAAACATCGATGTTTCTGCGGGCTAGAAGCCATGGGGCTTTTGGCCCGCTGGCTTTCATATGCCGGTCGGCGGCATAGGGCATCAATCGTATTCTAGATTCTTGGACGCCAGGCCGACTCGCTTCGGATCGGGCGCTACACCACCTTTCTCGACACGACCAATCTGACAGGGCCTCGTCCGTTCTCGGTCGGGGCCCTTTGTACGGCCTTTCAGGTTTGCTATACTGCTAGCAAGTAGGAAGGAGCCGCTATGGGTACAGCAACAGTGCAGCTCAACACGCGAATCGATCCTATGCTCAAAGCTGGTGGCGATGCGGTCCTCACTCGCAATGGATTGGGGCCGAGCGATGCCATTCGTGCGCTTTGGGCCTATCTCGTCGAGCATCAAACGTTGCCGGGATTTATGGTAGCGGATAAGCGCGAGGCATCCCGTGCGGAGAGTCTGGCCGAGCAGGGAAGTGGCCTGGCTTTTTCTTCGTTGGGGCTGAGCGCGTCGGATTTTGCACCGGCCGAATCTTCGGCGGAAGACTGGGATGCCGTACGGGATGATATGTATGATGCGATGATTGCCGACATCGAGGCGAATTGCTGATGATTGAGGCAAAGCATCTCTTGGTAGATACGAACGTTTGGCTCGATTATTACCTGCAAGAGGGGGCGTTCGACGAAGCGAGAAGATTGGTTGAACTGGCCGAGGCAGGAAAGATCGACCTTCTGTATGCGCCAACGACGGCAAAGGATGTATTCTATCTTTTGCCTCGGCGTCTAGCCCGGCGGAACGTGAATGGGATGAACGTGTCGTTTGCCTCGGCGTCATGGGCCTGCATTGAGCACATGATGCAGGTGGCAACCGCCTCTCCGCTTTCGTTGGCAGAGTGCGAGATGGCGCGCATGCTTGGCAAGCGCATGCCGGATCTTGAAGACAACCTCATCATCGCTTCGGGCGAGACGGCAGACGTTGACTACGTAGTCACGAGCGACCGGCGCATGCTGGAGGAGATGCCCGAAGTTTGCCTGACGCCTGCCCGCGCACTCGATATGATTGGGATCCTAAACTAACCTTGCCTGTCTCGTTTCGCTATCATATGGGGCATTGTGAACCTCATGCAACTTTGGAGGACGGTATGGCGGATAACGCCGAGATGCTATTCTCGCCTGAGCTGGTGTTTTTTGATTGGGAGTGCGCGACGCCGGGTGAGGTGTTTGCGCGTCTCGAGGGTGAGCTTGCCCCGCGCGGCTACATTACATCCGGTTGGCTCGATGCCGCCCGCGCGCGCGAGGATGCCTATCCCACGGGCCTTGCCATGCCGGCGGCCAACATCGCCATCCCGCACACCGATCCGGGGTTTGTGGCTAAGCCCTATATCGCGGTGGTGAAGCCCGCATCGACCGTGACGTTTAATGCCATGGCGGGCATGGGTGCCCCGGTGCCGGCGCAGATCATCATCAATCTGGGCATTGCCGAGCCGCGCGGCCAGGTCGAAGCCCTGCAAGCGCTTATGAATATCTTTATGGATGCCGACGCCGCAGCCGATGTGCTCGGCCAGACCACGTGCCAAGGCATGGTCGATGCCATCCGCCGCCACTTTTAGGGTCGGCACTTGGGGACTGTCCCAAACTGCCGGCAGAAAAGGAACGTCCCTAATTGCCGTCTGCCAGAGTGGCCCCCTTTGCACCAAAATGGTGCAGATTAACCTGTCCCCCATGCACCAGGTGTGCCGCGGGGGCTGCGTTGTGACACAATGGCGTTTGTTCGATTCGTGATGCGAAAGGCCAAACATGGCAAATAAGAAAAAGAACCCCGAGGCCGCACCGACGCCCGAGCAACAGGCTCGCGTCGCTTCCAGCTCTCGTCAGAAGCAGCGCAAGACCTATGTGTCCAAGACCGTCAAGATCGTCCTAGTGGTCATCGGCGTGCTGGCAATGCTGCTTTCCGTCTCGGCCATGGCGTGCTCCGGCCTGATGTCGCAGACTGAAAGCGCCAGCTCGGGCTATAAGCTCACTGGTGGCGTGGCTGCTACCATCAATGGCACCAACCTCACCGAGGACACCGTGACCAAGCAGATCATGAGCATGCGCACGTCCCATGGCTACACCAAGGACAAGGACTGGGCGCAGTATCTGGTCAACAACGATCTCACGCCCAAAAAGTACCGCAAGCAGCTCATCGACTCCTACACGCAGCAGATTCTGCTTCAACAGGCGCAGAAGGAAAACGGCGTGACCGTCTCGGACGAGGAGGTCGAGAAGGCCTGGAAGGACGCCTGCAAGAGGTCCGGTGGCGCCAAGGCCTTTAAGAAGACGCTTAAGACCTATGGCTACACCGAGGACACTTACAAGGACTCGCTCAAGGAGAGCCTGGCGCAGCAGAAACTCAAGGATGCAGTAGCGCCCACAAGCAAGCCCAAGGACAGCGAGATTGTCGATTACATCAACGAGAACCTGTCCAAATACAATGACGCCCGTCGCTCGTCGAATATTCTGATCAAGGTCGGTTCTGACGCATCTGACGAGGCCAAGGCCGCCGCCAAGGCCAAGGCGCAGGAGTGCCTGGACAAGATCAACTCCGGCAAGCTGAGCTTTGAGGACGCTGTGAAGCAGTACTCCGACGATACCGGCTCCAAGGATAAGAAGGGCGATGTGGGCTGGGACAAGCTCACCACCTTCGTCGACGGCTACCAGAAGGCGCTCGAGGGGCTCAACAAGGGCGATGTGAGCGACGTCGTCGAGTCGACCTATGGTTACCACATCATCAAGTGCACCGACTACTTCCATGTCGATAGTCAAGTCGATGACATCAAGCAGGTACCCAAGGACATCAAGAAGTACGTCTCCAACGTGGTGAAGACGCAGGCAGAGAGCGCTGCGTACAGCGAGTGGCTGGAGCAGTACAAGAAGGACGCCGACATCACCGTTAACCCCATGCCCAAGGACGTGCCGTACAACGTCAGCCTGAAGGGCGTCACCAAGAGTTCGACCGACGATTCGTCGAAGACTGAGTAATCATGGGGCGGCGCTCATGCGAGTGCCGCCCGCACTATTGAGGAGGATTTGCAGATGACCAACGAAGAGCTGCAGAAGGAAATGATTGCGGCCATGAAGGCTAAGGACAAGGTTCGCCTGTCCATCATTCGCCAGGTCAAGGCCGAGGTGAAGAATATCGAGGTCAACGAGCGCCGCGATGTGACCGAGGAAGATGTCAACAGCATGATCAAGCGTCTGATTAAGCAGACGAGCGAGACGCTGGAGATGTCCATCAAGGCCGGCACCGACCAAGAGCGTACCGACAATCTGGCCGAGCAGGTCAAGATTCTGGAGAGCCTGCTGCCCGCGCAGGTTTCGGGCGAGGAGCTCGAAGCCCTGATTGATCAGGTTATCGCCGAGCTGGGCGCCACGTCCAAGAAGCAGATGGGCCAGGTCATGGGCGCGCTCGGCAAGTCCACCGGCGGTAACTTCGACAAGCCGGCCGCGGCAAAGATCGTGGGCGCAAAGCTTGCGTAATTTGTTACGCGGTTTTACCAAACCGCGTAACGGCTCGACGCTGCAAGCCCGTACACGCGGCAATCTGACGTTCAATTTCAAAGGCGCGACCATAAGGTCTGCGCCCTTTCATTTCACGTCACCTTGCTCGCGTGTACGGGCTTTCGCTGACTAAGCGCTCATTGGGGACAGACTTAAATGAGTGCCCACTCATTAGGTACTCATTTAAGCCTGTCCCCAATGAGTAGCTGGGCGCCAAGGGCTGTCCCCGGCTGTCAGCAGAAAGGGAACGTCCCTAACTGCCGGGCTAAGAGCGTCCAACGGCAAGTCTGAGCAACGATTATTGGATATTTTTTAGTCAAATGCTCGAATTTAGTGCTGCGCTACCGCATAAAAGGCGGCGTTTGTGTATCGCAATTGTAACATTCGGGTTTCCAAACGGGTCAAGCAGGGCGTTTTGAGGTCGGCGTGTTTATACAAAGGCTAATATTGATAACCCAAAAGAGCTTAGTGCGACTTGGGGTACACGGGTGCCCCAGTTTATGGCAGATTAGGGAGGAACTCGTTCATGTCCGACATGATTCAGATCAAAGGACTTAACAAATACTTCGGAGACCTGCACGTTCTGAAGGACATCGACCTCACCGTTAAGGCTGGCGAGAAGGTCGTCATCATCGGGCCGTCAGGCTCGGGTAAGTCGACTCTCATCCGTTGCGTGGATTACCTCGAGGAGCCCACGTCGGGTGAGGTCATCATCGACGGCACGCCGCTCACCAAGAAGAACCACCTGGAGATGGCTCGCAAGTACAGCTCCATGGTGTTCCAGCAGTTCAACCTCTATCCCAACATGACGGTGCTCGGCAACCTCACGCTTGCTCCCATCAAACTGCAAAAGAAGAGCAAGGAAGAGGCGACCAAGACGGCCATGGCCGCGCTCGAGCGCGTCGGCCTTGCCCAGAAGGCCGGCGAGTATCCGCAGAACCTTTCGGGTGGCCAGCAGCAGCGCGTAGCCATCGCCCGCGCCCTGTGCACCAAGCAGCCCATCATCCTCTTTGACGAGCCGACCTCCGCACTCGATCCCGAGATGGTCCAGGAGGTGCTCGACGTTATGGTCGAGCTCGCGCAGGAGAACATCACCATGATCTGTGTCACGCACGAGATGGGCTTTGCGCGCCAGGTGGCCGACCGCGTCGTGTTTATGGACGACGGCCAGATTCTGGAGGAGGGCACGCCCGATCACTTCTTCGAGAATCCGGAGAATCCGCGTTGTCGCGACTTCCTGTCCAAGATTCTCCACTAACGACTAGCTCGTTTATTTGTTTTTGATTTCGTGTGCGGCTTGCCGCATCGAGATATGCCGAATGTGTTCGGCAGCACGGCGGCTGCGTCGCCTTGCAATGCGTATCACGTGGAAGGGGTACCAACAATGGATATGTCTCGTCGTCAGTTTTTGCAGGTAGCCGGTATGGGCATCCTGAGCGTTGCCAGCATGGGCACGCTCGCCGGCTGCGGTTCGAGCAGCGATGGCAAGTCCGGTTCCGCCAGTGGCGGCAGCGACTCCAAGCTTGCCGCCATCAAGGACCGCGGTAAGCTCAAGTGCGGCGTCAAGAAGGACGTTATCGGCTACGGTTATCTCGATACCAAGACCAAGAAGTATGAGGGCCTCGAGATCGACCTGTGCTACCAGATCGCCGCCGCCGTCCTGGGTGTCTCGTATGACGAGGCTGTCGAGAAGGGGCTCTGCGAGTTCACCGACGTCACGCCCAAGACCCGTGGCCCGTTGATCGACAACGACCAGCTCGACATCATCGCCGCCACCTACACCATCACCGATGAGCGCAAGAAGAGCTGGGACTTCTCGACTCCGTACCGCACCGATCACGTCGGTATCCTGATCAAGAAGAAATCCGGCATGACCAAGATGGCCGACCTCGACGGCAAGATTATCGGCGTTTCCCAGGGTTCCACCACCAAGGACCTGGTGCTCCAGATGCTCAAGGACCAGAACGTCGACGCCACGCCCGAGTTCAAGGAGTTCCCGGACTACCCGTCCATCAAGAGCGCCCTGGACGCCGGCAACATCGATGCCTTCGCCATGGACCGCTCAACTCTCAAGGGCTACACCACGGACGACTGCGAGCTCCTGCAGCCCGATGTTGAGTTTGGCGCCCAGGACTACGGCGTGGCCACCAAGAAGGGCAGCGACCTGTCCAAGACCGTCGACGACACCGTCAAGAAGCTCAAAAAGGACGGCTGGCTCGACAAGGAATACACCAAGTGGGACCTGCTCTAACGTAAGCTCTTTGCCATCGTGACCAGCGCGATGGGCGCTTGCGATGGCCGTATATCGCCCGGATGCCCGTGCGTCCGGGCGATTTGTTAGGATAGATAGAAAGGACCGCTCGTCATGCTCGATGGACTCCTCGATCCCATGCGATGGCAGATGACCTTTAGCGAGATGGATAGCTTTTGGGATGGCTTTTTCGTCACGCTGCAGGTCGTGGTTGCCGGCTTGGCGCTCTCGCTGATTCTGGGCACGCTGTTGGGCGTGTTTTCTACCACGCGCTCCCGCGTGCTGCGCGCGATTAGCCGCGTGTATGTTGAGTTCTACCAGAACACGCCACTGCCCGTTCAGGTGTTCTTTATGTACATGGCGGGCCCCCAGCTGCTCCAGGCCATTACGGGGGCGGACGGCCCCGTTCGCATCTCCTCGTTTGCGCTCGGCTTTTTAGGCGTCGGCCTGTATCACGCTGCCTATGTGTCCGAGGTTATCCGTACGGGTATCGAGGCGGTACCGCGCGGTCAGATGGAAGCGGCGCTTTCGCAGGGCTTTAGTCGCGTGCAAGCGTATCGCTACATTATTCTGCCGCAGACGTTTAAGGTCATCCTGCCTCCGCTGTGCAATCAGGCACTCAACCTGGTCAAGAACACGTCGGTGCTTGCGCTCATCGCCGGTGGCGACCTCATGTACAACGCCGATGGTTTTGTCTCGACCTATGGCTACCTGCAGGGTTATATCCTGGCATGCGCGATGTACTTTATCATCTGCTTCCCGCTGGCGCTGCTCGTCCAATGGCTCGAGCGTCGCTCTAAACTCCGTCCCCGCGCCAAGGTGATCCCCGGTGTGACCGATGCTGCCGCAAAGGAGGCGTAAGCGATGCAGATTTTCAATGCCGACAACCTGAGCTTTATCATGCTCGGCTTTGCAAAGACGCTCGAGATTTCGTTCTTTGCCATCATCTTCTCCATCATCCTGGGCACCGTGCTCGCGATGATCAAGCAGTACTGCAGGGGCAAGCTGCGCCCGTTTTCGATTTTGGTGAGTGCCTATATCGAGCTGTTCCGCTGCACGCCTAACCTGCTGTGGATCCTGTTTATCTACTTCACCGTCAAGGGCGACGACGTGGTGATTTCGGTCTTGGCCTTTACGGTCTTTACCTCGGCGGTTATGGCCGAGATTATCCGCGGCGGCTTTAACTCGATTCCCAAGAGCCAGTTTGAGGCGGCGCAGAGCCAGGGCTTTGGCTTCTTTGCGACGATGCGCATGATTATCTTGCCGCAGACGTTCAAGACCATCATCCCCGCGCTCTTTAGCCAGTGCACGACGGTGATTAAGGACTCCTCATATCTTGCAGGCATCAACGTTGCCGAGTTCATGTACTCCACCAAGGTCGTTATGGCGCAGACCTCGGAGCTTTCCCAGGTGCTTGCCCTGTACGGCTTTACCTTCGCGATGTACTTTATCCTCAACTTTGGTATCTCGCTGCTGGTGAGGGCATATCAGCGCCGCATCGTGGCCGCATAGTTCTGCTTCCCCAAGCACGGCACCCTGCCCCTCAATCGTCGCCTGCGTACATTCAGTACGCGGCGCTCCTCTTTCGGGGCAATCTGCCGCACTTGGGAAACCAGGACGGTCGTAAGTGACAAAATGGGAATCAGGAATCGCCTATTTCCCGTTTGTTAGAAAGGAATCGCGATGAGCGATCTGGAGAACAAGAAGAGCCCCGTGGTCATTACCATCGCGCGCGACTTTGGCGCCGAGGGCCACGAGATTGGCCGTATCCTCGCCAACGAACTGGGGATTCCGCTGTATGACAACGAGCTGCTGGTGCGCGCGTCGCTGCGTGCGGGCGAGTCGCTCGATAAGATGGCCGCCTATGACGAGCGTCTGGCTGTGGAGAACATGGCGTTTCTGCCCGACCGCTACGATGCGCGCTCGTACTCGGACAAGTTGTTCCAAAAGATGAGCCAGGTGATTTTGGACTTGGGCGAGACCGAGAGCTGCATTATCGAGGGCCGTCTGTCCGATTACCTGCTGCGCAATAACCCCAATCACATTGCCGTATTGGTGACCGCTCCCTTTGAGGACCGCGTCGAGATTGTGCGCAAGAAGCGTGGCCTCAACAAAAAGAAGGGAGCCAAGCTGGTCAAACAGCAGCAGAAGGCGCGCGAGGCGTTCTATAAGCGCTACAGCGCCGGCAAGTGGAAGATGACGAGCGGCAAGGACATCGTCGTCAACCGTGCCAAGCTGGGCCGCGAGGGTTGCAAGGACGTCATCGCCGCTGCCTACCGCTACAAGGTGGCTCAGCTCGAAGGCTAACCAACTAAAACCACCATAAAGGGACAGGCACCTTTGTGGTGGTTTTGTTTTAGGCCGAGGGGAAGGCTTTGGCGGCAGTGCCTATCCTCGGCTTTTGCAAAATCTCGATCTGTAACACCAAGCCAGCGAAAATGGCTCTAACTGTTACAGATTGAGATGCAGCGTGGGCGGCCGGTATAGAAAAAGTCCCCGCCGGGCGTGTGCTCGACGGGGACTTTGCCGTTTGATGACTAGTGCTGCAGGTGATTACTCGCCCAGCAGGCTCTTGGTGATGGATGCGGCGGCCTTCTTGCCGGCGCCCATCGCCAGAATGACCGTAGCGGCACCGGTGACGATGTCGCCGCCGGCCCAGATGCGGGGATCGGTGGTCTGACCGGTCTCCTCGTCGGCGACGATGTAGCCCCACTTGTTGAGCTCCATCTTGCCGCCGATCTTGGCAGCGAAGGGGTTGGCGTTGGTGCCGATAGCCGAGATCGCGACGTCGCAGGGGATCTCCTCGATGGCGCCCTCGATGGGCACCGGGCGACGGCGGCCGGACTCGTCGGGCTCGCCGAGCTCCATCTTCTGGACCTTGACGGCGCACACGGAGCCGTCCTCGCCAGCGACAAACTCGAGCGGGGAAACGAGCGGCAGAACCTCGACGCCCTCGGCCTTAGCATGGTGCAGCTCGGCGCGACGGCAGGGCATCTCGTCCTCGGTACGACGGTAGGCGATGATGGCGTGCTCGGAGCCCAGACGCTTGGCGGTACGGACGGCGTCCATAGCTACGTTGCCGCCACCAAAGACGACGACGTTCTTGCCGTGCTTGGTGGGGGTGTCGTACTCGGGGAACTTGTTGGCCTTCATCAGGTTCACGCGGGTGAGGTACTCGTTGGCGAAGAAGACGTTGGGCAGGTTTTCGCCGGGGACGTTGAGGAACTTGGGCAGGCCAGCGCCGGTCGCCACGTAAATGGCATCGAAGCCCTGCTCGAACAGCTCCTCGGCCGTGGCCATGTTGCCTACGACGGAGTTGTACTCAAACTTGACGCCCATGTCCTCCAGGCCGTCGATCTCGCGCTTGACGACCGCCTTGGGCAGACGGAACTCGGGGATGCCGTAGACCAGCACGCCGCCGCCGGTGAAGAATGCCTCGAAGACGGTGACGTCAAAACCGTTACGGGCGAGCTCGCCGGCGCAGGTGATGCCGGACGGGCCGGAGCCGACGACGGCGACCTTCTTGCCGTTCTTGGGGGCCATCTTGGGCGTGGAGGCGAGCTCGGGGCGGTCACCCAGGAAGCGCTCGAGCTGGCCGATGGCCACGGGCTCGGACTTCTTGCCACGGATGCACCTGCCCTCGCACTGGTTCTCCTGCGGGCAGACGCGGCCGCAGATGGCGGGAAGCATGGAGTCCTCGCGGATGGTATCGAGAGCGCCGCCGAAGTCCTTCGCGCGGATCTGCTCGATAAAGCGGGGGATGTTGATGTTGACGGGGCAGCCCTCAACACAGAACGGCTTCTTGCAGTTGAGGCAGCGCTCAGCCTCGGCCAGCGCCATCTCCTCGGTGAAGCCCTTGTCGACGGGGCGGAAGTCGCAGGCGCGCTCGGCAGCCGGCTCCTCGTTATCGGGGGTGCGGGGCGACTTCATATCGGCAACGAAACGACCGTTAACTAGTGGCATGCGCAGCTCTTTTCCTCATAGGCCTTGAGGGACTCGCCCTCTTCGGAACGGTAAGCGGCCTGGCGGGCACGAAGGTCATCCCAGTCGACCAGGGTGGCATCGAAGTCGGGGCCATCGACGCAGGCGAACTTGGTCACGCCGCCCACCTCGACGCGGCAGCAGCCGCACATACCGGTGCCGTCAACCATGATGGGATTGAGCGACGCGGTGATGGGCGTGTCGTACTTCTGGGCGGTGAGGGTCGAGAACTTCATCATCGGAACGGGGCCGACGCAGAAGACCTGACTCACGGCCTTGTCCTGCAGCAGGCGCTCCAGCGGAGCGGTGACAACGCCCTGCTCGCCGTAGGAACCGTCGTCGGTGGTGATATGGATGTGGTCCTCGTCGAGGAGCTCGCGGAACTGGTCCTCCATGAGCAGGAGGTCCTTGGTGCGGGCGCCCATGATGGCGTGGACCTCATGACCGGTCTCGACCAGGTGCTTGGTGACCGGGAAGGCAATTGCCAGGCCGACGCCGCCGCCAATGACGGCGCAGGGGCCCTCGGCCATCTCGGTGGGAACGCCCAGCGGGCCCACGACGTCACGCAACGACTCGCCGGCCTCGTAGGTGGAAAGCATCTCGGTGGTCTTGCCGATTACCATGAAGATGAACTCGACCCAGCCCTCGTCACCGTTCCAGCCGGCCAGGGTAAACGGGACGCGCTCGCCCGTCTCGTTGGCGCGAACCATGAGGAACTGTCCAGCGTGCGCATGTTTGGCGATAGCGGGCGCCTCGATGCGGAACTTGAACACCTTCTCCGAGAACTGCGTCTTCTCCAGGATCTTATACATAGAACCCCTCTCTTGTTAGGGCCGCCGAACCGTGCCTCCACGGAAATGGACGGTAGCCCGAATAAAACCGTACGCGCACAGGCGTTGTGCAGACATACGGTACAAATTATACCCTCATGGACATGCTGTTTACGTGTATCTTCGGCCGTTGGGAAAAGTGACCTACCAAAAAGGGACAGGTTTATTTTAGCGGGTTTTATCAGGCAAAACGGCAAAAGGGGCCGGCCTCGGGTTGTGATGAGGCCGGCCCCCTTTGGGGCGCTATGTGTGGTGGCACAGGGTTAATTGCGATGCGGCCACCGCGGCGTTTCCGCACATAAAACCTGCCAAATTAAACCTGTCCCTTTTTGGTAGGTTTTAGTGCTTGCCGTTGGCGGAGGCGGCACCGTTGACGTGGTCGCGGGCATAGACCACGCCGTGCACGATGGCGAGACCCGCCGCGTCGGCCGCGCGGACGCAGGTGTCATGGAAATCCTCGGCCTCGCGGGCGCGCAGCTGTTTAAGCACGTAGTCGGCGACGGCCATCTTGCCGGGAGGGTTGCCGATGCCGGTGCGGATACGGCTGAAGTCGCGGCTGCCCATCTTGTCGATGATGGAACGCAGGCCGTTGTGGCCAGCATGGCCGCCGCCCACCTTAACACGTACGTCGCCGGCGGGAATATCGAGCTCGTCGTGGATTACGAGCAGCTCCTCGGCCTTGATCTTGTACTCGCGGCAGAGCTTGGAGATGGGACCGCCCGAGGTATTCATGTACGACTGCGGCTTGACCAGCACAATCTGGCGCTTACCGCCCTCTTCCTCGGGGTCGTTGATGTTGATGCGTGCGATCTCGGCGCCGGCCTGGTTTTTCCAGTACGTGACGCCGGCCTGACGGGCCAACTCGTCGATTGCCTTAAAGCCGGCGTTGTGGCGGGTCTCGGCATATTCCTCACCCGGGTTGCCAAGCCCGGCAACCATGCGAATCTTGAGCGGCTGTGCAGCTGCCATGTGCTTCCTTTCGTCGATTTGTCGTCTGCTATGGTGAGCGACCCCGTTACAGCTGTCAAATGGAGGGCGATCGAGGCTGTTTGGTGGCGTTTGGGCGGCCGCCAGAAGCCCAGGTGGGCAGTTTGTTCAGATACGTATAAAACACGAGCTATCGAAGCGCTCGATTCGATGCCGTAGTGCTGGTCGGTCGCTCCAACTGGTCGGTATAGTGCTGTTTTGAAGTCTGTTTTATTATCGAACAGGGCGAATTGCACAGAGTTGACGGCAAAACGGCTCGATCTGATATGCCCATTTATACGTATCTGAACCAACTGTCCGCCCTTGCTCGGCAGTAAGTGTGCAATCCGGTTTTTAGACCGGCGCGAGGCCGATTCCAGCCCGCAGGGCGTTGAGCCAAGCGGCTTGACGCTTGCGATAACCCTTGATGCGATAGCGGAATCGAGCCCCCGCAAGTCGATGCATCGTCTGGGCGAAGGCTTCGAGTGCAACAAGGTCCTTCATTTGGTCACGATTGATAACTAGGACGTGGATACCCATGGCCTTGAGGCCATTGTTGCGATTTCCGTCGTGAATGCGAGCATTTTGAAGCTCATGTCCAATTCCATTGTATTCGTTGTCGATTCCTGCGGCAGGACAATATAAGTCGCAGATGGCATAGGGGATGCCCGAGGACATGTTGACCGCAAGGGTGTCGAAGTCGATTCTATAGTTGAGTAGCAGGCCTCCCATGGGCAGGCTGCAACATCCGAAACCGCCAAAACGCATGGGCGCGCCAAGGACGGCAAACATTAAGGATTCCGCTGGGGATGCGGATCCGGTGCGGGCGAGTTTAACGGCCGTGCGAAACGAGGCATAGGAGCTGCTTTTGGCGAACCGTGCGATTGCCTCGAGATCTTCGATGGTTGTAGCGGGTTCGCACTTGTAGTGTGCCTGTTCGTAACGGGCTTCGACTCGTCCTTCGGGTGCCAGTTGGCTGCCCTGACAATCAAGATCGCCCATCGCTTCGAAGCCGTCGGCCTTGGGCCACGTATCGTCATAGGCGATGGGGTAGGTTGCCTCGGGCGGAAGGGAGTAAGTTCCGAGCAGCTCCATAAGGAGCATCAAGGTTTTGGCGACCGACTCATTTTTTGAACAAAGCATGGCCGTCATGGCGGGAGACGTAGCGTAGATGTCGGCTTCGATGCGCATGATTGCACTTTTGGGAAGCGCGGCGGAGAGAATGTGCTGGCGGAGTCGCTTGTCGGGACGCCTGTTGTCTTCGTTTGAAATGAGAAGATCAAGCGGTTCGGAATCGTCTTCATTCCAGGCGTCGAGGATCGAAAGCGCGCTAAAGTCTACCGCGTCATTATTGGGAATGCAGCCGGCTAGAGCTTGCGCCTGCTGTCCGCCGTCGATGGAGTCCCAAGGAAGGGCAGAGTATGCCCGTCGTGCGCGGCGAATTGCGCGGAGGGCGGAGAAATGTGAAATCACGGTGGTCATAGTTACAAGGTACTAAGCCGCTGGCGAAACGCGACTGCCATGCCGTTCTTTTCGCCCAGCGGGGTGCTGCGCGCCATGAACGGTCGGGTGTTAGGAAAACGGGGATATTACTGAGAGCTTGCGAGAAAGTGAGTCCCGCTGTTAATGTTAGCGATGGGTGTTGGACAGTTGGTTCAGATACGTATAAAGCAGCGTTTTGCTTGGGTATTTTCAGGGGCTTTTGAGGGCGAATGAAAGGCAAAGTGTGACGACTGCGCTCGAAAGCGTCGGGTTCGGGCTGTTTAGAGTATCCGTCGGCCATCTTCAGATGCCCTAAGAGGCTCATTAGGTTCGTAAATAAATACGTATCTGAACTAACTGTCCAGGGCGGGTTGGCGAGGAATAGAAAAGGGGTCGGAAGCGAGCTTCCGGCCCCTTAAAAACACCAAAGATGATGCGATGCACGCTGGACTACAGCGCGAAGTCGCCGCCGACGAGCGTGGAGACGGGCTCCTCGTGGTAAACGGCGGAGATGGCCTGAGCGAACTCCTCGGCGACCGAGATGGTCTTGATCTTGCTGCCGACCTCGACGGGAATGGCGTCGGTGACGAGGCACTCGACGATCGGGGCGTCGTTCAGACGCTCGATGGCCGGACCGGAGAAGATGCCGTGGGTGGCGCAGACGTAGATGTCGCCGGCGCCCATAGCCTTGAGCTCCTTGACGTTGGCGCACAGGGTGCCCGCGGTGTCGATCATGTCGTCGTTGATGATGCAGGTCTTGCCCTCGATATCACCGATGATGCCCATGACCTCGGCGGCGTTGTGGCGCGGACGACCCTTGTGGGCGATAGCGAGGCTGCAGCCGAGCATGTCGGACAGCTTCTTGGCGGCCTTGGCGCGACCCACGTCGGGGGAGACGACAACCAGGTTGTCGGTGTCGAAGTGCATGTTGTTGTAGTACTGGCCAAACAGCGGCAGTGCGGACAGGTGGTTAACCGGGATATCGAAGAAGCCCTGGATCTGGCCCTGGTGCAGGTCGAGGGTGATGATGCGGTTGACACCGGCGCGCTCGAGCAGGTTGGCGACGAGGCGGGCAGTGATGGGCTCGCGCGGGCCGGCCTTGCGGTCCTGGCGGGCATAGCCGTAGTGGGTGATAACGGCGGTGATGGAGCGGGCGGATGCACGCTTGGCAGCGTCGGTGGCGATGAGCAGCTCCATGAGCATGTCGTTGACGTTGCCGCCGGCCACGGACTGAATCAGGAAGACGTCGGCGCCGCGGACGGTCTCGTCGTAGCGGGCGTAAATCTCACCGTTGGCGAACTGCTTTAGCGTAAGGCCCGAAAGCTCGACCCCAAGGTACTCAGCGATCTTCTGAGCGAGGGGACGGTTGGAGGAACCGGAATACACGCGGATGGACTTGCGCATATTCTCCGACTTCTCGGGATCATTAATCGGCATTACCCTTCTCCTTTATATCGAATGCCATATAGATGCCTTGTTGCATTGTAACCGCGCGGCGGGGTTTATCAGGTCTTGATAATGTCTTTACCGTCAACGGACACGAACCGACCACTCATCCGGTCGCGCAGGTCACAATAGAAAAAGGAGCCGTCCCCATGGGAACAGCTCCTTAGATGCTTGGTAAAACGTTATACCTCGTCGTCCTCGTGCAGACGGCGGCGATAATCGGCGGCCCAGCCCTCAATGTTTACCTGACGGGCGCGGCCCAGACCGAGTGCGTCGGCCGGGACCGGCTCGGTGATGACGGAGCCGGCGGCCACGAGCGCGCCGTCGCCAATCTGGGCGGGCGCGACCATCATGGTGTCGGAACCGATGAAGGCATCCTTGCCGATGACGGTCTTGTGCTTGTGGACGCCGTCGTAGTTGCAGGTGATGGAGCCCGCGCCCACGTTGACGCCGGAGCCCATGGTGGTGTCGCCGATGTAGGACAGGTGCGGCACCTTGGAGCCCTCGCCGATCGTGGACTTCTTGATCTCCACGTGCGTGCCGGCCTTGGAGCCGTCGAGCATATGGGTGCCCGGGCGCAGGTAGGCGCGCGGGCCGCAGTCGACGCCGTTCTCGATGACGGCCTCGATGGCGATGGTCTCATCGATGATGCAGCCGCTGCCGACGGTGGTGTCGGTGAGGCGACTGTTGGGGCCGAGCTGGCACTCCTCGCCCACGGTGACGTGACCGATCAGGTGCGTCTGCGGCCACACGATGGTGTCTCGGCCGATGACGGCATCGGGGCCTATCCAGGCCTGCGTGGGGTCGATGAACGTGACGCCCTCGGCCATCCAGTGCTCGTTGATGCGGTCGCGCGCGATGACTGTGAGCTGCGCGAGCTGGATGCGGCTGTTGACGCCCAGGCCGTCGCGGTAGTCGTCGCAGTGGAAGATGGAGACTGCCTGGCCGTGATCCTTGAGGATTTCGAGCATGTCGGGCAGGTAGTACTCGGACTGCGCGTTGTCGTTGCCGATCTCGTTAATGTGGGCGGCAAGCTGCGCGCCGTCGAAGGCGTAGCAGCCGGCGTTGCACTCCAGCAGCGTGGCGGCCTGCTCGGGCGTGCAGTCCTTCTGCTCGATGATGCGCTCGATCTGACCATCGGCGCCCAGCTTGATGCGGCCGTAGCCGAAAGGATCGGGCGGGGTCATGGTCATGACGGTGCAGGCGAGCTCGCCGGTGGCGACGGTCTGCGCGAACTTGGCGACGGTGTCGGCGGTGATGAGCGGCAGGTCGCCGTTGAGCACCACGACGGGGCCTTGCGTGATGCCACAGGCCTCGAGCGCGACCTTCACGGCGTGACCGGTGCCCAGACGCTCGGTCTGCTCGACGCACTCGACCTTGGTGGCGCTGTTGGCGTAGGCGCCGTCGATGAGGGCGCGCATCTCGTCGGCGTGGCTGCCGATGACAACCACGACGCGGCTGCAGCCGGCCTTGATGGTAGCGTCGACGATCCACTGGACCATGGGCTTACCCAGGATCTTGTGCGAAACCTTGCAGTGGTTCGACTTCATGCGGGTGCCCTCGCCGGCAGCGAGGATAATTGCGGTTGCGTCCATGTGATCTCCTGTTACGTTATAGAGACGTGTGTTTGGAAACGATACACGGCGCAATATGATACCGCAGGCATATGACGAGCGCGTAACGATTGGTTTGCGGCGGTTGAGGCTTGCGCCGCCGGCGTGGTATTTGCGCTGGTTGTGTATGGCGGCGGCGCTGCGGCGTTGGCGTTTGAGCGAGGGATGGGGTGCCCGTGGATATCATGCGAGGAAAATTGGGCGCCGAGCCCGTCGCGGCATTTTCGATGTCGCATCCGGCGGTGCCGGCGCTCTACATGGTGCTGACGTTGGGGCTCACCATGTTCTCGATGCAACCGGTGCTGATCGCGCTGTCGCTTGCGGGCGGGCTGGCGTACGGGCTTGCGACGCGCGGCACCGCGCGCACGTTGGGGGCGCTTCGCTGGCAGCTGCCGGTGATTTTGATCATTGCGGTGTTCAACCCGCTGTTTAGCGCCTCGGGCTCGACGGAGCTGTTTCGTATTGGCATGCGTGCGGTGTATCTAGAGAGCATTATGTACGGCCTGTGCATGGGTGGGCTGTTTGTGGCGAGCGTGCTGTGGTTTGAGGCCGCGGCGTCGATGCTTGGCTACGACAAGGTGCTTGCGCTTTTGGGCAACGCCACACCGGTGATCGCGCTCATGATCTCGATGTGCATGCGGCTTATCCCACAGTTTTTGCGCCGGGGCCGCACGGTGCTGGCGGTGCAGGACGCGATCGATGTACCGGGGCGTGCGCCCACCGATCCCGTGCGATCGCGCCTGCGGGCGTCGACCGTTTTGATGGGCTGGGGCATGGAAGATTCGCTTGAGCGCGCGGACGCCATGCGCTCGCGCGGGTGGGGCGCCGCGACTCGTCGCACGACGTACGCGCGGTATCGGCTGGCGTGCGGCGACGCTGCCGCGCTGGTTGGACTTGCGGCGTTTGGTGTGGCCACGGCGGCGGTGGCGTGGATCGCGACGACGCAGTATTCGTTTTACCCGCAGCTTTCGGTGCCCGCGCCGTGGCTGGGCTATGTCGTGTATGCTGCCTGGATGGTGCTGCCCTGCGTGTTGCATGCAATCGATGAGAAGAGGTTTGGCTGATGGCTCGGTTGGACGGGAGCATGATGGCGGGCGCGGTGTGCGGCCCGGATATGTCGGCGATTGAGGTGCGGAACCTGAGCTTTGCCTACCCCGGGGCTGATGCTGCGGTGCTCGAGCGGCTCGACTGGTCTGTTCCCCAAGGTGCATTTGCGTTGCTTGTTGGCGGTACCGGATCGGGTAAGTCGACGCTGCTGTCGCTGCTCAAGCCCGAGATCGCTCCGGCGGGCGAGCGCACTGGCGATGCGCGCGTGCTGGGCGAGAACGTTGCCGACATGGACGTGCGCGCGTCTGCGGAGCGCGTGGGCTACGTGTTCCAGGACCCCGAGAACCAGATTGTGTGCGAGACCGTGTGGCACGAGATGGCGTTTGGCCTAGAGAATCTGGGCGTGTCGCGTGACGAGATGCGCCGCCGTGTTGCCGAGACCAGCTATTTCTTTGGTCTGGAGGACTGGCTTCATCGCGATACCGATACGCTTTCGGGTGGCCGCAAGCAGCTGCTGTCGCTTGCCGCCGTCCTGGCGCTGCGTCCGCGTGTGCTGCTACTCGACGAGCCCACGTCTCAGCTCGATCCCGTTGCCGAGAAGAATTTTCTGCACGCGCTGTTTCGCGTGAACCGTGAGCTGGGCTGCACGGTTGTTGTGGCTACGCATCAACCGCGGTCGATGCTCAATTATGCGACGTGTGCGTACCGGATCGAGGGCGGCCGCGTGAGAGATGTGGTTGACCTGGCGAGTTTCGGTAGTCGCGAGGGGCTTTTGGATTTGGACTCTTGTCGGCCCGCTCAGGGGGCGGCGACGAGTGCGGCGGCAGCTATTCGCGAGGGCTGGTTTCGCTACGATCGCGCGGGCGGTTGGGTGCTGCGTGGGCTCGATGTGACGTTTTCGGCCGGCGCGGTGCATGCGGTCGTGGGCGGAAACGGCTGCGGAAAGTCGACGATGCTCTCGGTGCTGGCCAAGACGGCTAAGCTGCAGCGTGGCCGCATGGTGCGTGGGACGGCTTCGGCGGCGCTGCTGCCACAGAATCCCAAGGCATTGCTGGTCGCCGAAACGGTGCGCGACGAGCTGATGGAATGGGCTTCGTCCTGCGGATACGACGAGGCCGCGGCACAGGAGCAGACAGCGCGCCTGGGCCTGGCGGGCTTGGAGACGCGTCACCCGTACGATCTTTCGGGCGGTCAGCGCCAGCTGCTTGCGCTGGCAAAGCTGCTGTTGATTGGTCCGGAGCTGCTGCTGCTTGATGAGCCCACCAAGGGCCTTGATCTGGCAAGTCGCTGCATTATCGCCCGAGCCCTGCGCGAACATGCGCAGGCCGGCGGTACCGTCGTCATTGCCACGCACGACTTAGACTTTGCCGAGCAGGTGTCCGACGACGTCGCCATGATGTTCGACGGCGAGATCGCCTGCATGGAGTCTCCGGCAGATTTCTTTGCCGACAACGTGTTCTACAGGGCGTGATGGGATGACGGATCATCGCGCCTCGCACCTACTCACAAAAATGGAGATTCCGCTGCTCCTGGCGGTGCCGGCAGTGATGACTGCGGCGTTGCTGGCGGGCATTGAGCAGGCGGCGCTTGCCATGCTTGTCGTGGTGGCGCTGGTGCTTGCGCTGTTCTTTGCGGGCTACGAGGCGTCGCGACCGGGCCTGCGCCAGATCATGCCCACGCTGGTGCTGGCGGCGCTGGCCGCGGCGGGACGCATCCTGTTTGGGCCCATTCCCGATTTTAAGCCTGTGAGCGCTATCGCCATTATCGCGGGGGCCACGTTGGGTCGACGCAACGGCTTCATGGTCGGTGCGCTGGCGGCGCTGACCAGCAATTTCTTTTTTGGACAGGGCATGTGGACGCCATGGCAGATGTATGCCTGGGGCCTGGTTGGATATGTTGGCGGTGCGCTGGCGCATGCGGGTGCGTTCGACCGTGCGGATGGAACCGTGCGCATGCCGGCGCTGATGGCGTACGGCTTTGCCTCGGGCTTGCTGTATGGCGTTGTGATCAACGCGTATGACATCATCGGTTTTGTGCAGCCGCTCACCTGGGCAGGCGCTGTGGCGCGTCTTGCTACGGCGGTGCCGTTCGACATCACACACGGACTCGCGACCTGTGTGTTTTTGGCCGCCCTGTACAAGCCCTGGTGTCGCCGCATCAACCGCGTCGTCGTGAAGTACGGGCTGTAGCGGCGATTGCGCCGGGGCGAGAATCAATACTGCCTTGGTGTCATATCAAAACTATGCCGGTTTACGGGGCTAGATTGGCGCAGGCCGATCATACCGGCATTTTTCGAAAATAGACGAGCCGTCTACCTGCGGTTTTATTTCGCTCGAATTGTGTGTGGTTAGGGATCTGCGATTCAGTCCCGTAAACCGGCATAGTTTTGGAATGGCCGGTTGATATGACGGGCATCATGGCCCTCAGAGAGTCAATTGATCCGTTTTCTTCCGTCCTGAGACGTCCCCAGGGAATCGGTTGACGGCGCTCGCCACGAAACTGGCCCATCTACTACGTTTAGCCCAACACCCCCAAGCACAACCGCGTTTTATGAAAAACCTCAGGCTTTCTACCTGCGGTTTTCTTTTTGCGTTGTTCGCTGTGGTTGAGGGAAGTGGCTTAAACGTAGTAGATGGGCCGATTTCGTGGCGGGTGGGTCGCGTGGATGCCCTCGGAGAGCCAAAGCGATCCGTTTTCCTCCGTCCCCGGGGGATCATTTGGGGGTTAGAGCTCCAAGGCGAGGGTGACGGGGCAGTGGTCACTGCCGAAGATGTCGCCGCGGATGCCGGTGTCGCGTACGTTGCCGGCGATTGCGTCACTTACCAGGAAGTAGTCGATGCGCCAGCCTGCGTTGTTCTTGCGGGCATTAAAGCGGTAGCTCCACCAGCTGTAGACGCCCTCGACGTCCGGATTGGCCGCGCGCCAGGTGTCGGTAAAACCGGCGTCGAGCAGCTCGGTAAACTTGCCGCGCTCCTCGTCCGAAAAGCCAGCGTTGCCGCGGTTGGACTTGGGGTTCTTAAGGTCGATCTCCTCGTGAGCCACGTTAAAGTCGCCGCAGGTTACGACGGGCTTGCCGGTTTCGCGCTCAAGCGCGTTCAAAAAGCCGCGATAGGCATCGTCCCAGGCCATGCGTACATCGATGCGCGCGAGTTCGTTTTGGGCGTTGGGCGTATAGACGTCGACAAACCAAAACTTGTCGAACTCGAGCGCGCAGACGCGGCCCTCGGTTGTGGCTTGGGCGACGAGCTCGGCCGCCTCGCCCTCGCCGGCGTAGGGCAGCAGTGCATCGGCGTGCAGCACGCGCAGCGGCTCCTTGCGGCTAAAGACCGCGGTGCCCGAGTACCCCTTGCGCTGGGCGTAGCTCCAGGTTTGGTGATAGCCGGGCAGATCGATATCGACCTGGCCCTCCTGCAGCTTGGTCTCTTGCAGCGCCAGTATATCGACATTGAGCTCCTGTGCGATCTGGATAAAGCTCGGGTCTTTTTTGAGCACGGCGCGCAGGCCGTTGACGTTCCACGAGGCGAACGTGTAAGTCTGAGACATGGTGTCCTTTCGACGGGGTTGGCAGGCTTAAGATTAGCGCAACAGGGGCGGGGCGGAGTCCGCGAGTGATAGCGCGATCGCCGCCGTCCCGGAGACACGGACGGAGGACATATATGACGCAGGCAATATCGGACCCCAAACAGGCCTCCGCCGCGCTGGCGGAACTGTTCGAAACCCATAGCCACGTGACCTTCTTTGGCGGCGCGGGCGTTTCCACGGCAAGCGGCATTCCCGATTTCCGCAGCGTGGACGGTCTGTATCACCAGCGGTTTTCCTATCCGCCCGAGACTATGCTCTCGCACAGCTTCTACGAGGCGCATTCGGCGGAGTTTTTCGACTTCTACCGGACCAAGATGATCGCGCTTGGCGCCAAGCCCAACCACTGCCACGCCAAGCTGGCGGAGCTGGAGCGCACCGGCAAGCTCGACGCCGTGGTGACTCAAAACATCGATGGCCTGCATCGGGCGGCTGGTTCGCGGCACGTGTTTGAGCTGCATGGCTCGGTCCACCGCAATATCTGCCAGACGTGCGGCGCGGTCTACAGCGCCGAATGGATTTGCGCGCGCGAGCACGAGGATGCCGCGGGCGTGCCCGTGTGCCCTGCGTGCGGCGGTCGCATCAAGCCCGATGTGGTCCTCTACGAAGAACCGCTCGATGAGCGTGTGCTTACCGGCGCCGTTGCTGCTATCGCTGCATCCGACGCCCTCGTCGTGGGCGGGACCTCGCTCGTGGTGTATCCGGCGGCGGGCCTCACGCGTTACTTTACTGGCGATGCGCTGGCCATTTGCAATTTGGCGCCCACCGATCAGGATGCAAATGCCGACCTGCTGATTTCTTGCGACATCGCGGCCGCGTTTGCATTCTAGCCCGCGCGCGCGGATACAATAGAAAGACTGATTGCAAAGCGACCCCGCCGCCTGTGCCCGAGCGCGGCGACGTGGGCATTTTAGGAGGATGTTCATGGCGAACGACAGCAAGACATGGCGGTGCGGAAAGTACGAGCTCAGCTTTGACCGTCCGCGTATCATGGGCGTCCTCAACGTGACGCCCGATTCGTTTAGCGACGGCGGTGAGCACTTTGACCAGGATGCCGCTATCGAGTACGGCCTGGCGATGCTCGATGCCGGCGCCGACATCATCGACGTGGGCGGTGAGTCCACGTCGACGTGGCGCCCCGGCTTTACCCCGGTCAACCCCGACGAGGAGGCGCGTCGCGTGCTGCCCGTCGTGCGCGCGCTCGCCAAAGAGGGCGCCATCGTCTCGATCGATACGCGTCATGTGGCGGTTGCCAAGGCGGCAGTGCGCTGCGGTGCTTCGATTGTCAACGACGTGACGGGCTTCACCGATCCCAAGATGGTTGAGTTCGTTAAGACGAGCACCTGCGGCGTTATCGTAATGCACGCCGGCGAGGTCGCCGCACCCGCACGCACGCACGCGACGGTGCAGCTCGATACCTCGGCTGCGGCGTTTGTTGCCGAGAAGGCACGCGAAGCGGCGGTCGAGGCCGCGCGCGAGGCCGAGAAGCCGGCCCGTCGCCGTCGCGGCAAGTTGCTGGGCGAGCCCAAGGTTGAAGCCAAGCTTCCGGGCGGTGTGGTACAGCCCTCGCTGCCGCTTGGCGAATCGGAGCCCGCGCCCGAGTCCGAGCCAGAGACGCCGGCTGCCGAGCAGGCTGCCCCTGCCGCCGCTGCGCCCGAGACCGTGCCCGCAGCTACCGAAGCCGTACCAGAGCCCAGTGACCACCTGGCCGCCATGATGCGCCGCAGTGCCCGCCGTGAGGAAGCCTATGTACCCACTTCGCAGCTCCGCCGCTTTACCCTGCCCGATTCTGCACCCATCATGCGCCGCGTCATGGGCTTTCTGTCCGATCAGGCCCGCACACTCATCCATGCTGGCGTGTCGCGCGACCGTATCTGCATCGATCCCGGCCCGGGCTTTGGCAAGACGGCCAACGAAGACATCGTCATCCAGCGCGAGACCGCCAAGATGGCGTCGCTGGGCTATCCGCTCATGTGCGCCGTGTCGCGCAAGCGCTTTGTGGGCGCCGTCTCGGGCGTGACCCAGGCCGCCGCGCGCGATGCCGCCACGTTTGGTGTGTGCCTGGGCGCCATCCAGGCCGGCGCCAACATCGTGCGCGTGCACG
The DNA here is from genome assembly GCF_009875845.1 of Collinsella sp. BIOML-A6. NCBI lineage: Bacteria > Bacillati > Actinomycetota > Coriobacteriia > Coriobacteriales > Coriobacteriaceae > Collinsella > Collinsella sp. BIOML-A6. The sequence goes on along the minus strand of NZ_WWSL01000009.1, from coordinate 50,189 downwards.
ACGTCGCTGGCTTTGCGCAGTTCCTGAACGGTTACTGGGCTGTCGCCGAGCCGCAACCGCGCCGTGCGTTTGTGGCCGTGGGTTCCAACCTGGGGCATCGTTGCGACAACATCCGCGCCGCGCGCAACATGATTGCCGAGATTCCGCTTACCTGTGTGTCCAACTGCTCGCGCATCTACGAGAGCGAGCCAGCTTACGAGACACGCCAGGACGCGTTTGCCAACGCCATCATCGAGATCAAGACCGAGCTGGCTCCGCTGGTGCTGCTTGACGAGCTCATGAAGGTTGAGGCCGAGCTGGGCCGTGACCGCTCCAAAAAGGCCAAGGCAAACGGCCCGCGCACCATCGACTTGGACCTGCTGTGGATGGACGGCGAGACCCACGGCGGCAAGAAGCTGCGCCTGCCGCATCCGCTGATCGGCGAGCGAGACTTTGTGCTGGTGCCGCTCGAGGACCTGATGCACGACCCGGCGCGGTTCTTCCGCTACAACGGCGTCGAGGTCAAGGAGCCCGAGGATCGCGTGGGCCATATCGTGGGCGAATTGGGGCGTATGTAGATGATCGAGATGAATGCTGTTGTCGCCGCCACCGAGCTCGACGCGGCGCGTGACGCGGGCCGCGAGGGCGTGTCCGCGGGCTGGTGCGCGTGGAGTGCGGGCGATGCATCGCTGACGTTTTCGCTGGTCGTACGCCCCGATGTGAACATGCACGCCTTCCACGGTCTGCCGTTTGTGGCCGCGATGGGCATGATGGACGCGCTCGCGGGCACGGCCGCAACGCCGGGCCTGGGGCTTGCCGGCAAGGTGGGCATCCAGTGGCCGAGTGACATCGTGTGCGGCGCGCCTGCGTTTGAGACGTCGCTCGCGCGTGTTGCCGTGAACGGCGGTGCCGGTGCCGCGGGCATGTTCGGTGCCGTGACGGTGGATATTGAGCGCGCGGCGCTGGGCGAGCTTGGCGTGGATATGGCCGACGAGGCGCTGGCCGAGGCGCTGGCCGAGGCGATGCTCGCTCGCGTTGACGCCTGGGCGGTTGCCGCCAACACATCACAGGGCGCTGCCGGCCCGCTGGCCCCGGTGCTGGGTGAGTACTTCGACATGGTGCCGCTGCTGGGACGCCAGGTTGCGGCGGTGTCGCCCAACGGCCTGCCGCTCGCGGTGGGCGTGTTCGCGGGCCTGGACATCTGGGGTCGTGCGACCATTAAGACCGACGCCGGCGAGCAAGAGTTTCCGCCCGAGGCCGTACGGATTCGCGGGCTGTAGCGCAGGGCGTTCGCGCCCAAAGAAGATAGACATGACAACAGAAGCTCTCCTCGGCTTGCGCCGGGGAGGGCTTCGCTTGTTTGGGGAATGGATTGCCAGCGCACTATTCCTCAAAAACGAAAAATTTTTCGATTTTGAGGAATAGGATTAAGCCAGCTCGGTCTTTTGGGAGGTATATTCGTTACAGAGCCTATTCCTCAAAACTGAAAATTTTTTGTTTTTGAGGAATAGCGATAAAAGCCCGCGAGGAGGCCGCCAATGAAACTCATCAATAGAGCATCGTATATGGACACATTGACGAGCCTTATTGGCGTGCCGGATATCAAGGTCATAACGGGCATTCGCCGTAGCGGTAAGTCAAAATTGCTCGAGGCTCTCCGCGATTACGTGGAGGCAAATCTGTCCAATCCGAATGTCATCCATATCAATTACAACCTTGACGAGTTCGAGGGCCTGCTCGAATATCATGCCCTGCTCGCCTATGTAAAAGAGCATCGAGTGTCCGGCAAGCAAAACTTCCTGCTTATCGATGAGGTTCAGATGTGCGACGGTTTTGAACGCGCGATCAACAGCCTCCATGCATCCGAGCAGTACGACATTTTCATTACCGGATCGAACGCCTTTTTGCTGTCGAGCGACCTGTCGACGCTCTTTACGGGGCGTACGTTCGAGATCGAGGTTTTTCCATTCTCGTTTGAGGAGTATCGTCTCTATGGCGACGACGGCGAGGTCGATCGCGACTTCGATGAGTACGCGAGAACCGGCGGTATGTCTGGCTCTTACCCTTATCCACTGCAGGAGCAGCGCTATCAATATCTCTCCAGCGTCTTTAAGACGCTCATTGTGAGAGATATCGTGCAGCGGCATAACGTGAGAAACGAATCGGCGCTGCTGCGCATTGCCGATTACATGATGGACAACGTCTCCAACATAACGTCGGCACGCAACATTACGGATGTTTTGAACGTGGATGGGCTAAAGATAACGAACAAGACGGTCGGTGCGTACATGGGGTACCTGTGCGATGCGTTTGCCTTCTATAAAGTTCGTCGATATGACATTCGCGGCAAGAAATACCTTAAGAGCGGCGAGAAGTATTACCTGGCAGACCACGCGTTCAAATACGCACTGCTCGGTACACGCGATATGGACTGGGGTCGCGTGTACGAGAACATGGTGGCCATCGAGCTGCTGCGCCGCGGATATGAGGTATACGTCGGTGTGCTCTATAAAAAGGAAATAGACTTTGTGGCAATCAAGCGAAGCGAGAAGCTCTACATTCAGGTGAGCGACGACATCAGCTCGGATAAGACATTTGAACACGAGATTTCACCACTGCTGAGCATTGGCGACGCGTACCCCAAGATGATTCTCGCCCGCACGCATCACGAGACAACGGATCGCGATGGGGTGCAGGTCGTGGACCTGGCGAGATGGTTGTGCAGCGAGGCATAGCAGAAAGGCCTATTCCTCAAAACTAAGTATTTTTCGATTTTGAGGAATGGGGCCGGTACGTTGCCTGGTTCGCCGCTCGCGCTCGTGCTCGACTGAAGCCCTCGCCCTATCCCAGCTCCTGCATGCGGCGGTAGATTTCGCAGATGCCCTTGATGGTGAGCTGTCCGTCGACCACGTCGAAGGCGTCGGTCGAATCGGCGACGATGCTAGCGAGGCCGCCTGTGGCGATAACGGTGGCGTCCTCGCGCCCCAGCTCGTGCTTCATGCGCGCGACCAGGCCCTCGGCCATGGCGGCGGCGCCCAACACGGCGCCGACCTTGATGCACTCCTCGGTATCGCGGCCGATGGCGTGCTCGGGCGCCTCGAGCGGCACGCTGGCGAGCTTGGCGGCACGGGCGGCAAGCGCGTCCATGGAGATGCGGATGCCCGGCGCGATCGCTCCGCCAATGTAATAGCCGTCCTCGTCGATGACGTCGATATTGGTTGCGGTGCCAAAGTCCACCACGATCGCCGGCGCGCCGTAGAAGGTCTCTGCCGCGACGGCGTTGGCGATGCGGTCGGCACCCACGGCCTGGGGGCGTGCCGCCCGTAGCTTGGTCACGGCCGCCGTCTGCGGGCCAATGACGATGGCGTCCGCGGCGATGCGGTCGGCCACGGCGCGCCACTCGCGCGAGAGCTGCGGCACCACGCCGGCAAAGGCGATCGCGTCGACCGCGCCGAGCGAGAGGTCGTACATCTTAAAGAAGCCCATCAAGCGTACGTGGATCTCGTCGGCGGTATAGGAACGGTCGGTGGGCATACGCCACGACTGCACCAGCTCGTCTCCGTCAAACAGGCCCATGGCCGTCTGCGTGTTTCCCATATCGATAGCGAGCAGCATGTCTACTCCCAGTGTTGGCATAAAAGGACGCGCACCATTGTATACGCGCCGTCGACGGCGCTCGGCTGTGATCCGTTTACGGTGATATTGGCTGAGGGGTTTTAAATATGAAGGAATTATGCTCTACGAGATTTTCCTTGCCGTTTACCGAACTCACGCTTAATATTCTTTCTTGCGCACATGAGGCGCCCAGACATTGCGGGGTGGAGCAGTCTGGTAGCTCGCCGGGCTCATAACCCGGAGGTCGTAGGTTCAAATCCTGCCCCCGCGACCAAGAACTTGCAGCTCGTCGGCCTAGCCGGCGAGCTTTTTTGTTATCTGACGACCATGTTTTCGGCACGGTTTTCAACCTCTCAAACAAAATCTCGATCTGTAACGCGTAGACCCGATTTGGACGGTTAGATGTTGCAGATCGAGATTTTCCGGCAGCCGGCCCCCGTTTGTCTAAATCTGTAACACGAGGGACGGATTTTGCCGAGTAGCTGTTACAGGTTGAGATTTTGTTGTTGCTCTCCTTTATGAGTGAATCTTGACTCTTTTTATTATGCGAGGCGGACGGGCTATCGATAATCACGGGCCGGATGGATTGACTTGTCGATTGATAGACTCCAATTGGAAGGAGCTGCGACGACCCTTAACGATCCTTAACTAGAAACAGTGACGTCTTAAAAACAATAAAGGGGGCCGCTATGTAGGGGCCGTCTATACGATGCCTTTGACTTACACTTCTTTATGGAGCCATGTAAGGAGGCGGCAATGCAACAACCCATCGCGACAAACGATGTGATTCTATTTTCCACCCTCAGGGAGAATCAGTACTTCGATCGAAAGAGCGCCCGCAAGGATGACAAGGAGATTGCGAAGCATATTAGTGCATTCGCCAACTCGGCGGGAGGCAAGCTCGTTATTGGTATCGAGGATAATGGTGAGGTAACGGGCTTCAAGCGTAACGGCGCGCGCGACATTGAGAAATTCGAGCGCGCTGCGCTCACGACTTGCACGCCAACCCCTATTGTCCGCAAAGACCGAATCCCCGTGGTCAATTCTTCGGGCGAGGGGGACTTCATTCTCGTTTTGGACATCGATGCCTCGACCAACCACTCTGTTGCTCGCGTGAGCGACGGCGAGGTTTTCTTGCGGCAGGACGACAAGAGCGTGAGGCTCAGCCGCGAACAGGTATTTGCCCTCGAGTACGATAAGGGGCAGAGAATCTTCGAGGACGAGCTTGTTGAGGATTCCTCCCTAGATGACGTGGACCATGAAGTGCTTGATCGCTACAAAGGGATTCTTGGAACCGAAGTTTCCGACGAGCAGGTCCTTAGAAGTCGTCGTTTTATGCGTGACGGAAAGCTGACCGTTGCTGGAGCCCTGCTATTCGCGCTGGATCCGTCCGCGATGATGCCACAGGCGCGAGTCCGTGTCCTGCGCTACGACGGCGTCAAAATGGAGACGGGCGAGCGTCTCAACATCACGAAAGAACGAAGCTTCTGTGGGCCGCTGCCTAAGGTGATCCAAGACGCCTACGAACTCATCTCGAGCATGCTCCGCGAATTTCAGTTCCTGGGGCCCGACGGGAAATTCCAGACCGTGCCTGAGTATCCTGAGTTCGCCTGGTTCGAGGGCTTGGTCAACGCGGTGACACATCGCGACTACTCGTTCCGCGGCGACTACATCCGGGTCTCGATGTTCGACGACCGTTTGGAAATCATCAGTCCAGGCGCGCTTCCCAATATCGTGACGCTCGACAACATGAGGACCACTCGTTACTCGCGCAACCCACGCATCGCGCGCACGCTGGTTGAATTTGGTTGGGTTCGGGAGCTAAACGAGGGCGTCAAGCGCATTTATACCGAGATGCAAAACTCTCTGCTCAATGATCCGGTCTACACGGAACCTGATGGGGCAAGGGTTCAGCTAACGCTTGAGAACAATATCGTTGCCAGAACCGTAAGGAGAAGCGAGGCTCTCGAGGACAAGGTATCACCGGAGGTGATCGCCTCATTGGGGGAGTATGAGCTCGCCGCCGTCAGGTTGGCCTTTGCGAACGGAAGGGTGACAGCAAGGGAGCTTGCAGCGCACATCGGGAGAAATCGCCGCACAGCAAGCCGGGTGCTTGGTAAGTTAATTGAGGAAGACGGGCTGCTCGAATGGCACGGCTCATCCCATAACGACCCAAAACAGTTCTACACGATAAGGTAAGGTGGTCGATCTATTTCGCACCTCTGTCGCAGTAATGTCGCACCTCTGTCGCAGTAATGTCGCACCTCTGTCGCAGTGGCTTCGATGACGCGTGGATATAGTCCCTCGGCAAATCTCAAACAAAATCTCAATCTGTAACGGGTAGGGGTCAAAAGCGGGCCTAGATGTTACGGATTGAGATTGTTGAGGATGGGCTGAGGGGAATGTCTTGATCTGTAACACGTGGGGCCGTTTTTGGCCGATAGATGTTACAGAACGAGATTTTTCGGCAGCCGGGCTCCGTTTATCTGAATCTGTGACACGAGGGACGGATTTTGCCGGGTAGCTGTTACAGATTTAGATGTTCTAGCGGGCCGGGTTGGTTTGTCTCGATCTGTAACAGGTGGAGGCCAAAAGTGGGCCTAACTGTTGCAGATCGAGACAAGCCGACGGGCCGCCCCACCCCATCTACCTGCCGTTACCTGCTATCCGCCGATTTCCGTTGTGCTGCTGTACTCCCATGCCATATCCTCTAGACAACTACGCGGCATCATCGCCGCCGCGCCTACAAGAGAGGAATGTCCATGACCGCACCTGCATCCAAGCTGCTCCAGCCCATTACGGTTGGTCCCCTTGAGCTCAAGAACCGCATTATGTTCCCGCCGCTGACCACCGGCTACGAGGAGCGCGACGGTTCCATCGGCGAGCGCAGCCTGGCTTTTTACGAGCGTCTGGCCCGTGGCGGTGTGAGCTACATCGTCATCGGCGACGTCGCTCCCGTCATGACCGCGAGCCCCACGCCCAAGCTGGCAACCGACGCCCAGATCCCCACGTTTAAGGCGCTGGCCGACGCCGTCCACAAGCACGGCGCCAAGGTTGCGCTGCAGCTGTTCCACCCCGAGTACGACGTGCCCGGTGTTGGCCGCATGGTCATGGGCTCCATGGCCGCCGCCAAGGCCGCGCAGGAGGCCAAGGCCGCCGGCGACGAGGAGACCTTTGCCGCCAAAATGGCCGAGTCCAACGAGATCCGCAAGCAGGCATATGCCAAGCTGCACCACGACATGCAGCACTTTGTGAACGAGGCCAGCGTGGAGCAGCTCGCCCAGATCAAGGAGGCCATCGCTGCCTCGGCTGCTCGCGCGCAGCAGGCCGGCATCGACGCCATCGAGGTCCACGGCGATCGTCTGGTGGGTTCGCTGTGCTCGGCCATCCTCAATCAGCGCACCGACGAGTACGGTGGCTCGTTCGAGAACCGCGTCCGCTACGCGCTGGAGGTCGTCGCCGCCATTAAGGAGGCCGCGCCGCAGCTGATGGTGGAGTACAAGCTCCCCGTGATCATGGAGAACCTCGACGGCACGCCGCGCGGCAAGGGCGGCCTGCTGCCCGACGAGGCCTGTGAGTTTGCCAAGCTGCTCGAGGGCGCGGGCATCGATATGATCCAGGTCGCGCAGGCCAACCACACCGGCAACATGGGCGACACCATTCCGCCCATGGGCGCCATGCCCTACAACTGGACGCTGCCCGTGGCCGAGCGCGTCAAGGCCCTGGTCTCCGTGCCGGTGGCAACCGTGGGTCGTGTCGTCTCGGTCGAGGCCGGCGAGAAGATCCTGGAAGACGGCGCCGCCGACATCATCGCCCATGGACGTTCGCTCATGTGCGACCCCGACATTGCGTTGAAGGCCGCCACGGGCGAGCCCATCCGCGAGTGCCTCAACTGCAACAAGGGTTGCGTCGATGCGATTCAAAACCGCAAGTACATCTCGTGCGTGCTGAATGCCGAGAACGGCGACGAGGCGACCATCGCCATTAAGCCGGGCGAGGGCGACAAGAAGATCGCCGTGGTGGGCGGCGGTATTGCCGGCCTGGAGGCCGCGCGCGTGGCGGCCAAGCGCGGCTACGACGTGACTGTCTACGAGGCGAGCGACCATCTGGGCGGCCAGATTGTGCTGGCGGCTGCGCCTCCGCGCAAGGACGAGATCATGCGCTCGGTCGAGTACTACGAGAAGATTCTGCCCGGCCTGGGCGTGAGGGTCGAGCTCAACCATGCCGCTGCCGCTGAGGACCTCAACGCCGCCGACGCTGCGATTGTGGCCGTGGGCGCGCACGACGTGGTCATCCCCGTTCCGGGTGCCGACTCGGAGAAGGTCGTCTCGAGCTGGGACGTGCTGGCCGGCAAGGTGGAGCTCAGCGGGCGCGTCGCCGTCATTGGCGGTGGCCTAGTGGGCACCGAGACTGCCGAGTACCTGCTGCAGCACGGCTGCGAGGTGGCGATCGTGGAGATGCTCGATAAGATTGCCGCGGGCGAGTCCGAGACCATTCTGCCGCTGATTATGAGCGACTTTGCCGAGCATAACGTGGAGCAGCACGTGAAGACCCGCCTGACCGCCATTACCGACGAGGGCGTGGAGGCTGTTCGTACCACCGAGGACGGCGCCGAGGAGCCGGTGAAGATCGCCTGCGATTATGTGGTGATGGCCGTGGGCTCCAAGGCCAACGCGTTTGACCTGGACGGCGTGACGGTGCCCGTGACCTGCGTGGGCGACTGCTCGGGCGAGCGCACCGCCGACATTGCGAGCGCTATTCGCACGGCGTATCACGCGGCCAACGAGCTGTAGTTGAACATTGCGGCCAGGCGGGGCGGTAGCACGGATCCGCCTCGCCCGGCTGCCTCCCTGCGCACGTAGACCATCAACCGGGGTGGGGCCTGCAAGCGCAGCAGGTCCCGCCCCGGTTTTGTGCGAGGAGGCAGGCGAGCTTAAACGCGCCCTTAACCTCATCTTCACCTCAAATGAGGCTAAGATGAGGTTAAGATGAGGCAAAGTTTGAATGGACGTGCGAACCGTTGCGCGAACAATGCGCGCACGGTTGAGTGGGCGGGGAGTGCCGTATCGGTGCTCCCCGCCTTTTTGCTAATAAGAGCGCCCCTGGCTCCCTTACACCAAGGGCTCGACTTTTAAGACATCATTAAGGCTTGCGTTATGGAGCGAACCGCAGGTCAATGCTATTCTTTTACCTTATCGTACGGTGTTGTATTCTGCCTGAATTCTCTACCTGCGAGCAATGGATTGAGCACGACCAAGCCGAAAGGATGGCACGCCTGCAAGCAGGGCAAACGTAAGCAATGAGTGGCATGGACCGACATAGCGAGCTCCAGCGGCACAAGACAGCGGCCGAGTACCGTCAAGCTGCCGACGAGCACGTGCGGACCCTCAAGGATTTCTGGAAGGATTTCCTGGTGAGTGGTCTGTTTGTGCTGGCCGCCATCGTTGCTATCTTTGCGTGCTTGGCCTGGTTTGCCGCGAACAATCGGGTGAGCGCCACGGGGAGTACGATCGGGGCGAAGGCGGATCGGTACACCCTAACTGCCGCGGGCGAGGGCAAACCTGACGCGCACGTGGGCTATTACGAGCGCACGGCCGAGGAAAAGCATACTATCGCCGGCCTGGATACGGCCGATGGCATGACGGTGACGCTCGGCTCCAACCTGAACAACGAGACCGCAGGCTCTCTGTACCCGGGTGCTCGCGGCAAGATTACGTTTACGGTGACGCCGCACACGGATAACCTCGGCGATATCACGATCAACCTGTCCCGTATACTTAAGGCCAAGGGCAATATCTATGAGGAAGCTGATGGTAATCTGTCGGATGATGCGAGTACGCTGCTCAGCCTGGTAAAAGGCCACTTGCTGTTCTTTACGAGCTGCAAGAACGGCTATTACTCGGACCGCGTGGTTGATAGCAAGATCGAGATTCACAAGAGCGAATTTTGCGAAAAAGGCGATGTGACCAAGCCGACGAACAAGTCCGTCACTATCAATCTGTACTGGGTATGGCCGGAGTACTTTCAGAACTTTGTCCTTACGGGCAACACGAATTACTACAAGAATCTGTTTGCGGCGGAGACAACTGACTACAGCACTCTGCAGGCAGATATGAACGCGCATAAAGCGAACTACTTTTACGGCACGGTAAGTAGTGGGGGAGTCGCCAACGCCCCCGCGGTTTCGTCTAACATGTCCTTCGGCGACACCGCCATCTGCTCGGCGCTGTACAACAATGCTGACGAGCAGATCGGCAATAAGGTCGAATGCATCCAACTTAGAATGAGCGCTCAGGAGGGCATGAGCTCATGAACACCATGCAAACGCGCCTCGGCGATGCCCGCAATTGGATAGAAAACCACCGCGCACAGGCCCTTGCGGTCCTGATATTGCTGGCGGCAATCGTTCTTATCATCGGCTTGTCGCTCTCGTGGTTTGTGGGCAGCAAAAGTCTGTCCACGGTGGGCAAGATCCAAACGCCCGCGCAGCTGAAGATCATGGGTCCCAACCAGACGAGCATCGAGCCCATCGAGATTTCGTATGACGAGTCGCGCGGTGATGTGAAAAACTCTAACGGTACCGTGACCGTTCGTCGCGCGTTTTGTGTGCAGAGCGACAATCCCGACGATCCCGCTGCCGGCGGTCAAGCGTTTGAGCTGCAGGTTGCCAACACAACGAATATCACGGGGCTGACAATCAACGTCTACCGAGTAACGGTCAACGATCCGAGCAATACGAGCGGCACCGTGGTCGGTCTCGATGGGCTCAATCAACCGTATTCGTGGAGCACGACGGGGGATCCGATTTCGTTCACCTTTATCAATAGCGCGGATGAGACAAACAGCTTAGCTAAAAAGCTTTCCGACAGTGACCCAACGTACGGCACGTATAAGAGCGTTCAGAAAAACGCGCGCCCGCTCTATCGGTATTACAAGTTCGCAAAGAGAGAGCTCGACGGTTACAGCGATAAGAACAAAACGGCCAACGCCGCCACAAACTTCATCATCGAGTGTACGTGGAATCCAGGCGTTGTGACCACAGGTAGTGCCAAGGTTTCAAATGTCAAAGAGACCGACATGGTGTACCTAATCGCTCGCGGCACGAACGCCAACTAATAGCAGGAAGGGAGGGGTGCCAGATGAGCAAAGACAAGAACGAGCAAAATGAAACCGCAAGGCCTGTTGGCAAACACTTTGCGCAGGTTGATGATTCTAAGGCGAAGTCTTGCTTGGTGGAGTCGGCGCCCCCTGTTACCAAAGTGCGCAAGCGTCTGTGGGCGGTTGCGGTGCTGCTTTGTGCCGTCGCGATTGTGACGGGTACCTACCTTACCTACACGGCCTTTTTGGCGGGCGACTTCCTTAAGTCGGTTGCTGTCTCGGGCACGTCGCAGGCGCTGTTTGCCTCGGACATGCTTGCGGGTTACACAAACGAGAGCCTGGATGACGGGGAGATTGCCGTCCGAAGCGTCGTCGTCGACACCGATACGGGTAAGAAAACCTGCTCCTTTACCTTCCGCATTTACAACCATCTGTTGGGCGACAAGAACAAGGTTAATGACAAGGATGTCAATGCGACACTGAGCGTGAGGGCGACGGGCACGACGGGTACTTGGAGTGTTAACGGTACGCCCGCGCTGACGACGAACGGCACGGTCGATCTTTCCTTCCCTGCCAACAAGGCAACCATGTATACCTATACGGTTACGTTTGACAAAGACGACCTCAACACAGCGTCCTTCACGGTCAAGGCCAAGGTCGGCCCCGACAGCCCCGGAACCAACCTTAAATGGCTCGCGGCCAAGATTGCGCCTGCCGAGCGCGCGGAGGTAACGGCCTCGGGCGTTTCGGGCGAGTGTGTCGATAAAGGCAAGAACATTGGCAGCTTTGACGCCTACAACTATCGCGTGACCGTTACAGGTTCCCCAACAAAAGTCAAGCTTATATGGGGCGATAAGGTTGAGCTTGACCCGTTTTTTGTGATGAATCATTCCGGCGCGACCGAAAATAAAAGTGAAAGGTCGGTCACGTTCACCATGAATCCCGGGTCGGAGATTATTACCTTCTACCGTGCGAAGGATGCACCCGGCAACTGGGGCGACATCGTTGTAGAGTGCAAGGCCGCGTAGAACAAGCCGCAAGCATAGATTTTGAGACCCCGCACGGGTCATGAGATAGAACGAGGTAGGATCAGATGAGAACGGCAAAGCGCATAACAACCGCATGCCTGACTGCAATCATGATTTTCCAGGCGCTCGCGCCCTCCACGGAGGTGTTCGCGCAAGAGCTCGACACCGTTATGGAGGCGTCCGTCTCCGCCGCGCGTGCCGCGGGCAATACGGCCCGCTCCGTACAGGATACCGTGGCCAGTGCGTTGCAAGATGCCGACCAAGCAACATCTGATGACGCCGCGACGACTCCGGGCGCCGATACGGGCACTACCGAGGACGGCAACGGCTCAACCAACGCCGGCGAGTCGCAGGATTCCATGACCGATGGAGCCGGCGGTGGCGATGCCTCAACGGAAGGCGACGCATCCCAAGACGATGCGACTGCCGATGACGGTGCCACTGACGAAGGGCAGACGAATGACGCGGACGCAGATGCCGCTGCACAGGCAAACACCACGTATGAGTACAGCACGGTTGATAAGCTGAAAGACGCTATTGGTGATGCCAATGTTACTGTCGAAGGCGATAAGGTAACCAAAGTCACCATTGGAACCAGCGAGGATCTGATTAAGCTCTCCAACGTCGATCCCGCCATTTACCAGGATGCGGCTCTCACGAAGGGCGGCGCGACGGGATCAGGCCTCAATCTATGTAACACGGTGACGGCGGCGGACGGTAAGGCCCTTTCCTTCTTGGGCCTTGGTGCCCCGAACACGCCTTTTAAGGGGAGCTTTGACTTGGGGACCTCTCCTATCGTTTTAAATAGGCCCCTGTTTAATAATGTTGAGCTGTCCACGGATATGACGCTTGCGCTCACTTGGGAGGGCACGACCAGCGATCCCGTTGTCGCGACGACGATTAACGGCGGGGACCATAAGCTGGCAGTTAACATCACTGCGGCCACCCTGTCTTCGCCGCTTTTGGGTTCCGTGTCGGGAGAACTCAGGCTCGACGTGAACTATGCGGCGAAAGGCAACGAAACCCTTGCCATTAATATCCAATCTAAAACCGATAATGCTGGCCTGCTTGTGAATACTCTTGCAGATGCCGCACCTCTTTCCGTTGAGAAGCTAACGCTTCCGGGCACTTACAGTGGGGACCCGACTATCCAGACGACCAAGGACGGTGCAAGCGCCGGTGGCCTCGTCGGCGTCTGCGGCAACGGCGCGACCGTGGCCATTAACGGCAATATTGACCTCTCTGTTTTTAGCGTCAAAGGCAGGGCTGCTAGCGGCGGTCTTATCGGTAAGGCAACCAGCCTCAACCTCACTATTGCCAATGGTACAACGATTAAACCGGCGCGCAACGTCGGCGATGAGGGCAGCGCTTGTTCTGGCGGCGTCATCGGCGACGTAAGCTTTGCGCGGGGATTTACCGTTAAGCCCAACATGTTCGACTTAGGCGACCTTGTGACACTTGGTGCGTCGCAGCGCGCCGGCGCTCTTTTTGGCATGGCGGATATTTCTACTGGCGACATCGTGGTGCAAGGCGGGGCGTACAAGAGCAAACTCGCCTCAGGAAAAGGTGGCGGTGTTAGCGGCAGCTACGGCGGTCTTGTCGGCAAGGTGTTCGCGACGGCAAAAGGTGACGATGAGTCGCTACGCGCTCTTGTTGTTCAAAAGGATGCGGATAAGCAAACGTGCTCAATTGCGTTTGACCTTGCGAGCGAGCTGTCCGACGCAGGCGGCGTTGTTGGCTATGTTGGCGATAGTGCGAATCCCAACTCGCAGCCTGTTGCTGTCGTGCTTAACGGCGTGACGGTTGCGTGCAAGGGAGATGCTTCGGCGCGAACGGATACCGGAAAGTTCGGTGGCGCCGTGGGTGTTGTCGACACGCGCAACGCGCTCGACGTGCGTGACTTTACGCTTACGAGTGATAAGGCCATTGGTGGTGCAGTAAAGAATCGTGCAGCTGGCATTGCGGGTTCCGCCTGGAATGCCGTAATCAAATTTAGCGGCATCACGGATCTATCGGGCGCAAGTTTTGCCGAGAACGCTACGACCGGTCAGCTCGTATACGAGAACAACAACGCGCTGCTCTTTGCTGTCGGCGATGGCTCTAACGGCAACATGACCGACGAAGGTGCTACGGGCTGGACCTTCAGGCGTAGCGGCAAGGCCTCAAAGACGGATGACATCGCGACCTACGGCGAGGTTATTCGCCTGGGCGATAGTTTTATTACGCTTGATCCCAGCACTCACAAGTTGACCTTGCCGGCATCGTTGACGCAGACCAACGGTGCCTACGCCCTAACCACAGCTGAGGATTTCGCCAAGCTTGCGATTACTTGGCAAACCAACGGCTACTACTCGATGGTTAACGGCGTTACCGAAAATAATCTGAATGGCCTACAGTCCTCGACCATTACGGTGAACGACACTATTGATCTCACGGGCACGGGCCTGACGGGTTTCACGCAGGATCGTGCAGACGGCTCGCAAGTTTTCTCGGGAACGTTGAACGGTGACGGCACAATCAACCTTGCCGTCGGCGAGGCGTACGGCAAGCGCGGGAACGCCCCTCTGGGCGCCGACGACATCAGTGCCGGCAACGGCAAAATCTACCGCCACGGCCGTCTGGGCTTGTTCGCGGCCGTTAACGGTGCAACCATCTCCAACGTCACCATCGCGGGCTCAATGAAGTCCGATAACGGCGTGGGCATTGACGCCGGATCGCTTGCGGGTACCGTTGCGGGTGGTCTGACGCTGTCTGGTGCAACGTGCAAGACGAATATCGCGTGCGATGATACGTTGGCTAATGATGTGAACGTTGGTGGAATTGCAGGCAGCGTGTCGGCAGCTTCCACGGTTACGCTTCAGGGTAACAGCAAGGCCCAAGCGACCATCACTGCGGCTAGAACGCTTAACGGCAATATTCGCATTGGCGGCGCCGTCGGCTATGTGAGCGATTGCGCTTCGACATTCAATGTTGCGGGCCTCGAAGTCGGCGGCGAAATCAAAACCGGCGATTGCGCCGGCGGCAAGATCGCCCAGGTCGGCGGTCTTATCGGCTGCATCGCACAGAGTACCTACAATGCAGGGGAAATAGTCGGCTCAGCTGATAAGTACGTGAACATTTTGGGCCTTTCGTTCAGCGCGTTCAAGATGAACGTCGGTAGGAACGGTGATGCGTTCAAGGGCACCGGTGGCCTTTTGGGCTACAGCTGGGGCAAAACTACCGTTACCATTGGCAATACTGCCGTGAACAACAGCGACAGCACCTATGCCCTCAAAACTTCTAACGGCACGACTGTAACTGCAAACGACTCTACCGAGGTCGGCGGCCTCGTATACGCAGCCAGTGGTCACTGGATTATCAACAACTACGCCATCGATCTCTCGGGCACAACCATTCATGCAGACGCCGCCCAGACGCTCGGCGTTCTGGTTTGTCGTGGCTGCAAGGTGGATAATAAGACGACATACGGCGTCGAGAACTACATAGGTCTGTACTTGGAGGACAGGGCTTATTGGGAGACCGCCTATAGGGTGCCCAGCGGCGAGGGGTCCATCGTTGCGCCGGGTGTAACGTCTTTCGATGAATGGGTTGGCAGCGGTGTAAAACCAAACAAAGGTAGCAAACTCATGGACGCCGACTGGAACACGGTCGTTTCGCTGCACACGCAGAATGACAAGCTGGACATGGACGGCGATGCCACACATGACAACAGCTACCGGAACCGCTCGACTTTCGGCCAAAGTCACAAAACGAACGGCAATACCCGCTACTTCTACAACCTCGACAGAGCCTATGATATGTGTAAAGGCGGCTTTAGCGGCGGCCAAATCAATACAGCGGACAAGCTGCTCTTATGGTCTGCTTTCTGCTATGCTCCCGCCGGTATTCGTTCGACAATCGTTCCCGATGGTACGACAGGGCTTGATGGTTCCATAACCATAACCGGCACAATCGATTTGGCCGGCTACAGCTACTATCCTACTCAACCGATCGGAAACGTGACGGTTAATAATGCGGCCATCACCTTCTATTACTCCAAGATCAAGGCCGAGCAGAATGGCAACAAGCTAAACTCTGATGCCACCCAGCACGAGAACATGCACTGCGGTCTTTTTCGAACGGTGGAAAACGGCGATCTCACGGTAAATAGTGTCACTTTGGGTGGTACCGTTGGGCCCGTTATCAATGACGGAAAGAGCCCTGATGACGCTATTGGCGCGGACGGAAGCTCATCGGGCGCACTCGTGTGCCGCTACGTGTATGGGTCCATCGGTAGTAAGGGCACCACGATGAGAAAGATCTCAATCGACGGCCTTACGCTCAACAATCTGATTGTCGACGGCGCCAACAGCGCCACGGACGCTAACGCCTATATGCCTCTGCTCATCAACGAGATGCAGAAGTACGTGAGCCTGAACGCGAAGAACATCAAGCCTACTGGGTACACGAGTGGCACCAAGGCGGCTACGTCGCTATTCGGAAAGCTTGGTGTAGGCAGTGAGGCCGATCAGGTGACGGCAAAGTTTGAGCGAATCAGCTTGCCCAGCCAAAATAGCAATACGATTTTCACCCATGCGAGCCTGCTGGAGAGCTTTGGCTACAAAAGTACGGGCACGGGCTCTGCGGATTACACCTTTACTAAGGCCGATGCCAATGCCGGAATGGTGACGTACGGAAGCGAAATCGATGCAAAGGGTAAGGAATACTCCGGCAAGCAGCTTTGGTATTACGACGAAGCGACGTATGACACCCCTAATGGCTTGGTGAAGGCTGGGGATAAGACGGCGAATGTCGATGCCCCCGTGTTTGGTGACTTCCTTCCTTATGTTTATAAGGGAAAAGCCGACGAGCCTGGCGTTCAGTACCACGAAATTAGGGTCAACCAGCGCATTCCAAAGCTGGTAACGGGATGTGGTACCTACGGCGATCCTTATTCCGTCACAAACGCGGCGGAGATGAATGCCATTGCCAACTACATTAATAATATGACGGCGCTTGACGGCTGGGAGGTCACCATTGTCGCCGACCAGGGTAGACTCTGCACCCGCCGCAGCAGCGATCACTCGACCAACAATGAGGTTACGTACGTCTACAAGCAGGCGAACGGTACCGATAATAAATGGGAGAAGAAGACCGGAGACGCGTCGACCGATTCCACACCGACGCTGAGCGACGAAACCATGCACCGCTATATGCAGAGCGCGTATTACAGCATCGAGCCTGCTGAGGGCAATACGATTACTCTCGACGGTGCATTGTTTGGCGGTTTTGGAAACAGGGCCAACCCGTTTAGGGGCGTCATCGTTGGTAACCTTGGCAGCGATCATAAAAACGCAACCATTAAGATAGAGAATAACAAGGGTTCGCTTCGCGGCCTTATTCCCTATAGCTACGGCAGCGTTGTGCGCAGCCTCAACATCAACTATGTGAACGCGCAGGCGACTATTACTTATCCCGCCAAGGATGCCAAGGATGCCGACGGTGTCCCGGCGGCGTTTTTCGGCGGCGTTATCGGCTGCATCCTTGGCGGCGATAACATTATCGATGGCGTGGTCGTGAATGGGACGACGGCCGATAACCCCACAACTGGCTTTACGGTTACTGGTGGCGGAACTAAGCCATATCTTGTTCCCATCGGCGGTTACGTCGGCGCCATCGCGGGCGGCGGTGTAATCTTCCGCAATATGTCAGGGACGTCTTGGCGCGCTGGAGCCAGCAACAAATCGCAGGGCCTTGGAACGGGTAACTTCCGGCTGTACGACAACCCTTACGTTGGTCGCGTGATTGATGGCTATGCCTTTAGCGAGGGCTGCGCTGTTGATAACGGAGACGCTAACTACAAGATTAACGAGCTCAACGTGAACGACACCGGCTGCGTAACCACAGTCGATACGTATAAGAAATACAGCTGGAATGTCAGTCGGCAAAACAACAATGCTCCGCAAACCACAGTCAAAGATTCACAGGGCCTGCTCGTGCTGCCTGCCATCATCAATAGCGGTGCGGGCGCTGGTGCTGCTCACACCGATGTGGCGGAAGGCGGCAAAGGCACGTATCGCGGGTCGCATGCATATGAGGGCAGTAGCGTCCATGGTGATATTCCCTCAACGGGATACAAGTTCGGAAATGAGCGGTATGGCAAGGTGCGCAACGCGAGCTACACTGCGGTTGGAAAGCCTGACGATGTTGCGGCGGGCGATTTTGAGATCTCGATCAATGACGACCTTAAGGCGCCGGGTAACCAGGCATACCAAGGCGCATTAGACGGCCGAGACGGAGAAGATGTTAATTCGCCCTATTTGGTGAAGAAATATGCAACCGATTGGCGCACGGGCTGTGTGTGCGCGATGGGCGTTTGCGGCATGGATCTGAAGTTTGAGCAGGGCGTGACCTATGACATGAGGGATTATGGCTCGGGTTTCTTGGGCCTTTCGGGCCGCTATTACTCAAATGCATGTGCGACCGACAAAAAGGTCAATGATAAAGATTTCATTACTCCTGGTATCGCCACTGTCAACGGCAACGGCGCAACAATCAAAGTGTCGAACAACACGCGCGAATACGTGGATGACGACTACTGTGTGGCGGGCGTAGGCGGCCTGTTCAGCACTATCAAGTTCTACTCGAGTGCATTCAATAAGGGAAGTATCGAAGCAAATGGCAACGCAAACGTAAGCAATCTCAACTTCAACGACTGCAATATTTCGCTTGCCTATGTATCTTTGAGTGGGAAAGAGCAATCCAAGTCGACGAGCAATACAAAAAGCGGTTGGGTGGGGACCGGCTGTCTTACGGGCTCAACTGCAAATCAGGGAGGCTCGGACGGGGTCGCCTATGGCGTGTTCAAAAATGTAAGCATTTCTGACAGCGCTGTATCTGGAGGCTGCATGGCCGGTGGCCTCATCGGAAGTGCCGGCCTTATGGCGCGCAGTACCGATGGCGCCAACGGTTCGATTGTGAATTACGGAGGAACATCCTCTCCGGTGCAGCTTTATGACTGCTCATACAGTGGAATCGCCGTTAGCGCACGTTCAAATGCTGGCGGATTTGTAGGATATATCAATTCGGGCACCTGCGGCATGTGGGTGTCGAAAGACAAAACCGTTGCCGATAGTTCGACTATTTACGTTGTTGAGAAGGCAGGCGATTCGCAGGATACGGGCAGCACTGCTGGAGGCATCTTCGGCCTTACGGGAGGTGCTCTAGTTGTGAATACCGGGCAGGGCGAAAATGCGAGCCAGGTGGCAACGATCAAAGATGTGTCCCTTGTTGTTAACCACAAGGCGCTTGGCGTGGGCGGAATTGCGGGACGCACGGTAACCTATGCTTCTAATATTAATCGCGTTAAGGTGACATCAACCAATCAGGCCTCGGAAGAAGCGCCCACTTACTTTGGCTCTTTGCACGCGGCGGAAAATACTGTCAATTCGTATGCCACAAGCACGGGAGGCATTATTGGATCGACAGGAAATAACGTGACACTTAATTCCTGTACGGTTGAAAAGATTCGCATGGGCGTAACCGAGCATGCTGGTGGCCTTGTGGGGGCAACATCAAATGGAAACACGCTGAGTGTCAACAATATCACTGTCGATGGCGTGCAATTTGATGGCGCTCGTTGTGGCGGCATCCTTGGAAACTGCCAAGGCCAGGGTGCAACCAATGTTATCGTTACGAATACGACCGTGCGGAACTGCTCGTTCGGAACGCTTAATTCAACGTGGAACCATAGTGATGGAAACCTGAGAAACCATTCCGGTGGCATTGTCGGTGCCGCTTCCGGCACAATTAAGATTGCTAACGTTCTAATTCGCGAAAACGATTTTAAGCAGCCGGGCGGTCAAGGCTTCTTGTTGGGTGATACTGCAGAGAAGGCGGCGGACTTCAAAGGTCTCTACGCCGCGGGCGTCGATATCATACTTAAGGATCGGTCTGACAATTCTACGGCTCAAAAACCGATTAAGTATTTCAATGACAGCGCCGTCGCTAACGTAAACAAGAAGTCGTATATCGCGTTTGGTGACTATAATGACACGCTTACTAATGACACGCATACTGAGTCGGAAACGAGCAAAACGCTGTACGGCGCTGATGCGGCCGACAGCACGACTGCAGCTGTTTCGCCCTACGTGACCACGAGCCCCGTGAGCAAGCTGGCGGTGCGTGCCTCCGACAACGACACCACCGATCGTTATCTGTTCGGTGACGGTGTGAACGTTTCTGGTGCATCGACTATCCAGGACGAAGCGGTGAAGAATGTCACCGGCCGCTACACCTACAACAATATCGGTGGCATCGACAAAGACGGCGCCTATCAAAACACCTCGAACTACTTGGCCTCAAGTGCCGGTAAGTTCAATGCAAACAATGACACGGATGCCACAAAGTCGAATGCCAACCCCGACGTCCTTGTTCTTTCGGGCAACGACTCGGATACCGTTAAGGACTATCTCAACATTGTTACCAACGGTGGTTATTCGGATGCGCTGCGCCTGAACGCAGGAGGATCGCACGTTTCGGCAACGGTCGACGTGTTCCAGCTCAAGAACGGTGTCTTTGTAAAGCAAACCAATGTTGCCGACCAGGCGCTCGACGTTAAGGGCAGCGGATCTTCTTTGTCGATCAGTGCTAACTCCAACTGGGATAACGGCAAGGGCCGCTTCAACCTGCTCACCGTCACCTTTACCGAGGCCGGCCAGAGCTACAAGGTTATGGTGCCCATCATCGTCAAGCGCGTGCTCGAGATTAACTTTACGGCAACGTATTCCGAGGGCTCGAACTTCAACAGCGCCGACTACAGCACCAAGTACGACAAGCACGTGCTCATTAGCAGCGGCGAGACTATGACGGGCTATCTTACCTGGACATACAACAAGGCGTATGCCCAGGAGACGGAGTATGGCTGGAATACGCACCTGGCAAGCGGCGGCGACATGAGGCCGCTTAACAAGCGCATTGAGTTCGGCGGAAAAAAGGGGGCGCTGCCTGTGGGCGCACAGCTGACGCTCGTGGATGCGGCGCACAATAACAAGGAATATCACTACACGGTGCCCGAGGGAGGATCCTGCGCATCGGTTGCGCTGACGGACTTTGAGGACTCCAGCGGAAATCACTATATGGAGCAATGGCTCAGCGAGACCATGGGCGCGACGGCAACAGAAGCGGACGACGGCACGTGGGTTAAGCTGACCGATAAGGAGAAAGACGGGAAGACCGAAGCCGAACTAGCCGGTATTGCTGGCGCGAAGATCGGCAACGACTACTACCGCGTAAAGACCGATACGGATAAGAAACCGTTCTACAGCTTGACGGTTCCCAAGAAGAAGGCCGGCGAGCAGCCCAAGAGTGAGAGCTTCTATCTTGTTGTTCGCACGCCAAAGGGCTCGGCCAGCGTCAACGGATATACCGGTACATCGGTTAAGACAAGCGTGAACACGCATCTTAACTACACGCTTCGTAATAAAGATGAGACGAAGGACTCGCACGAGAACACCGCCTCGACGTATAGCGTTGCCACGAACTTCCAGCATAATTTGGTGGACAACAAATCGGGCACCAACCAGATGGCCGTGAGAGGAACGACCTATCGGCTGGATATGGATGTGGACGACACCGTCACGTTTGGCGAGCAGGAATATACGACTACCGATGCGCTGTACTACCAGCTGGATTCTTCGCTCGTGAACTACCAGGGCAGCAGCGCCGCGGGCGCGCATGGCTACCCGACTGGAACCCAGGGCACGTATTCGTTCTACGTGATGGTGGGGAACAACTACTACACGTGGGATGGTTCTAAGTGGACTGATGCCGGCACGACGGAAACGCCGGCGATTGCTGCTAAAGACTGGTCTGCAACGGGCGGCGACATGTCGCTTGTGCTTGCCGATGCCAGTGGCAAGGCCATCGATCTCTCTGGCATTCGCGAGATTGCCAAGAGCCATGGCAGCAAGTTCACCATCACCATGAATGCGACTCTAACCATGACGGAGCCTGCGTGCCAGGCTGGTATTATCGCTTCGCAGAATAGCGGCAAAGATAAGTACACAAAGCCAAACTACCGTGCGTACCTCTCTACGCATGCTGACACGCTCAGCACCAGTAGCAACTCGGCATACAATGATGGTCGCGCTGGATACTACCGCATGGATGTGGGCTCATCGACTATTGCGCTCGAGGCTTCAAAGAAGTCGCAGCTGGGCATCAACATCGATGACCTCAAGTCCGCCGACGGCGAGATCGCTCTGGTGGGGACGTATGATTTCTCCAAGCTCGCGGGCGCCGATGCGATGATTTCCAATGCTACTGAGGTGACCTATACGCTGACCTTGCAGCAGCGGCAGGATGACGGCTCGTATGGGGACGTGAAGGGCATCGCGAACTACCTGTCGGTGCTCGGCAGCGATCACCTAGGCGCGGGTGAGGTGTCGCCTGATGGCAATAGCTATGTGTTCACCGATAGCAAGCCGAGCGGTACGTTCGCCACGCGTGACGGCAACAGCCCTGCCTTTAAGCATGCCTTCCGCGTCAAGGTGAACACCAATGTCGAGAAGACTGGACAGACCTATGCCAACTACCGCTTGGTGCTTACGGCCCATATGTCCGGTGGCGGCGTAAACGACACGCCGGTCAACGCCAGCAACCTCGCCGGCTATGCGCACTCCGACTACGTAACGTATACGCTAGCGCGCACCAACACTGGGGGCATCCCCCACGAGGCCAAGACCAACTAGCTATGCAAGGGGGGCGGCAACCACCCGGTTGCCGCCCCCCTCCCTTATTGCTCTCGAATTAACTTTCAAACTTTCCACCTAACTTACCACCTAAAGTGGAAAGCTGGAAAGTTAAGTGGAAAGCTGGTAAGTTAGATGGAAAGTTGGAAAGTTGGAAAGTTGGGAGGTTCGGCATGAATGAGGAGTGGTTGGCGCAGGTCATCCATCATCTGCGGGCAATAGGAAACGACACCCAGCAGTACGAAGTAAAAGAGGCCAAGAGCACACTCCCCAAAAGCATCGTCGAGACGCTTTCGGCTTTTTCTAACGCGCAGGGTGGCTTTATCATCCTCGGCATTTCCGAAAAGAACGGGTTTGTGCCCGTCGAGAGCTTTGATGCTCGCAAGATGCAAGACGCCCTATCTTCTGCATGTGAAAAGCTTACGCCCGTCGTGAGGCCGGATATCCAAGTGCTCCCCTTTGAGGAAAAACTGGTGCTTTGCGCGCGCATCAAAGAAATGCATCCACGCGATAAGCCCTGCTACATTGCGGCACGCGGAATGTACGATTCGTCCTTTATCCGTACGGGCGACGACGACCGGCGCATGACTCCCTACGAAATCGATCGCTTTATGGAGGAGCATGTTCAGCCTACATACGACGACGAGCCGGTCGAAGGTGCCACGCTCGATGACCTTGATGCCGATCTTTTGCAAGGGTTTATAAAGCGTCAGCGCGAACTGCATCCCAGGATTTTGGGTAACAGGAGCAACGAGGAGATTCTTCTAGACCTTCATGTGACCAAAAGGGTGGACGACGCAATCGTGCCGACGCTTGCCGCAATTGTCGCGATGGGACGGTTTCCGCAAAAGTTCTTCCCACGTCTCAATGTGACCTTTACGGCGTACCCCGGGACTACAAAAACGCAGCGAGTAAGCGATAACAAGCGTTTTGTGGATTCTCAGACCATTTTGGGTCCGATCCCTTTCATGATTGAGGATGTGCTTGCCGCCGTTGCGAGAAACACCCGAAACGCCGCGGTTATCGAGGGCGCGTTCCGGAAAGATGTGCCCGATTATCCGCCCGTGGCACTGCGCGAGGCGGTGGCGAATGCGCTCATGCACCGCGACTACTCTTCCGCCGCGCGCGGCTCACAAGTGCAGGTCAACCTGTATATCGACCGCGTCGAGATTCTCAA
Source organism: Collinsella sp. BIOML-A6 (assembly GCF_009875845.1). Taxonomy (NCBI): domain Bacteria; kingdom Bacillati; phylum Actinomycetota; class Coriobacteriia; order Coriobacteriales; family Coriobacteriaceae; genus Collinsella; species Collinsella sp. BIOML-A6. Next base: position 26,562 of record NZ_WWSL01000009.1, on the reverse strand, counting down.
TCCCGGCGGGCTGTACGGCGATGTAACGATCGATTCGTTGGGAATTTCTGGGGTTTCGTCATCTAGAAACCAGTTCCTTTCAAATATTCTCGAGACCACGCCGTACCCAGGCGGTGGCTACGTGGTCGAAAATCGCGGCACTGGTTATCAGGAGATAGGCGAGCAGCTCGAGCGGGCAAACATGTTGCCGCCCGAACCAAAGAACTCAACGGTTTCTTTTTCGCTGACGTTTGATAAGCGAAAGATAATGCGGGCGGAACAGGTGACGTCTGTGGGGCATGTGGACGAGGCAATCTTGGATTACCTGGCAACACATTCTTCGGCCTCGACCAAGGAGCTCACAGACGCTTCGGGTTTGAGCAGGAGCGCCGTTTCCAACCACATAAAAGGCTTGATCGGTGCGGGCAAGATTGAGGCGATGGAGCCTCCACGCAGCCCGCGACAGCGGTATCGACTCGCGAAGTAGGGCTGTCCGTCACCCATGCTTCGGCTTCCCACCTATCTTCCCAACTTTCCACCTAACTTACCACCTAAAGTGGAAAGCTGGGAAGTGAGCTGGAAAGATGGAAAGCAAGTGGAAAGCTGATAAATTGGATGCGGGTTGACGAGGGATTATAATTACCCTCCAGCATGGAACTGCCAAACGGGCACCAATTTAGTCGACAGGCCTTCGCTATCCAGCCGTGCGCTAACCACCAGCGTAAATAAATGCTATAAAATATCCGCAAATTGCTCTAAATGCCCAGATAGCGAAATTGCGATTTTCAATTAACTGCTACGCGCAAACAGCAAAATGCTACTATCTAACATGCACGTGAGAAAACACGTAAACGGTTAAGGCTAAGAAGTGGCAGGTATGTCAGAAGCAATAAGGACTCGCACGCATGCGCCCGAAGTTAGGCAGCGCGCCGTCGAGGTCCTCCAAGAGGGGGTCGGCCATCGTGCCCTCGCCGCGGAGCTCGGCATTCCCCAGGCCACGGCTCGTCAGTGGGCTCGCGCATATGCCGTGGGCGGTGCCGACGCCGTGCTCAACGCGGGCTCGCATCACCGCACGTATTCGTATGACGTCAAGCTTGCCGTGGTAAAGGATCGTCTGGAAAACGGCCTGACGGTTCGCGAGGCAATGATCAAGCACAAGATTCCCAGCGAGTCTTCGGTCAAGGCTTGGTGTCGTCAGTATCGCGATGGCGGCGCCAACGCGCTTATCGATAAGCCGCGCGGTCGCAAGCCGCGCGTTAAAAAGGCGGAATAGCGAACGGGATGGTGCGTCCACGGGGGCGCATTTTTCTTGCCGCACCAACTTTTTGGACCGCCGTGAGCCTATCGGGACATCCCCCAACGTGGTCAATAAACCGTGCGCAGTGGCCCGCGCGCTCGTCGCTGCGATAGGGGGAGCGTCGCCTCTCTGCTCCAATGCGGACAGACACCTTACCCCGTACGCCTAAAACGCCCCAGTTGACCGAAAACCCGCCGCCGCCACTCCTCAGCTGAGCTATAACGTTAAACAATTGCAGCGTTTTTGCATGGGGAAGTGATGGTATGACATTGCTGTATTTCCTTACCCTGTTTCCGCTGGTACCGGCGTTGGGCATGCTGTTCGCGCGCGGTGACCGCGCCCGCGATGCGGTGGGGCTCATAGGCGCCGGCATCATTATGGCGGTGACGGTTGTAGTCGCCGTTTTATTCTTTTGCGCGGGCCCGCAGAGCTTCGAGGTGGCACCGGTCACCTCGCATGTGCTCTCGATCATCAGTTCCGCCATCGATGTCATCCTGTGCGCCGTCATCCTGTACAACGCGTACAAATATAGGAACGCACTTACCACGGTGCTCGGCATAGTCCAGCTGGTGGGCTCGCTCGCCTTTGCAGCCATGACGCTGCCCGCGGCCGAAGCCGTCACGGCGACGCCGCTCTACCTGGACTACATGAGCGTGATCATGGTCCTCACCGTCGGCATTGTCGGCAGCCTTATCTGTGTGTATGCCCTGGGCTACATGAAGGACTTCCAGGCCCACGACGAGCACGAGGCCGCGCTGCGCGGGCAGACCGCGCCTGACCGTCGCCCGCAGTTCCTGGCGCTTATGTTCCTGTTCCTCTCGGCCATGTTTGTCATCGTGACGAGCGACAACCTTGAGTGGTTGTTCTGCAGCTGGGAAATCACCACCGTGTGCTCGTTCCTTATGATTGGCTACACGCGCACGCCCGAGGCCATCAAGAACGCCTTCACCCAGATTATCCTCAACATGCTGGGCGGCATCGCGTTTTTGGCCGGACTCATGTACCTGCACGTCAACGGCATGCCGCTGACCATCTCGGGCATGATCGAGCTTTCCAGCGCCGGTACCGCGCAGTCCGCGTTGCTGGTGATGCCGGTCGTTCTGCTGTCGCTCGCTGCACTCACCAAGGCCGCACAGATGCCGTTCCACACTTGGCTGCTCGGTGCCATGGTTGCCCCCACGCCTACGAGTGCCCTGCTGCACTCGTCAACCATGGTTAAAGCCGGCGTGTTCCTGATGGTTAAGCTGAGCCCGCTCTATGCCATCTATCCCGTGACCGGCTTTATGGTCACGAGTGTGGGCGCCATTACGTTTTTGCTCGCTGCCCTTATGGCGATCTCGCAGAGCAACGCCAAACGCGTGCTCACGTACTCCACCATTTCCAACTTGGGCCTCATCAGTGCCTGCTTGGGTGTCGGCGCGCCCGAGGCCGTACGGGCGGCCATCTTCCTGATCCTGTTCCACACGGTGGCCAAGTCGCTGCTGTTCCTGTGCGTGGGCACGGCCGAGCATCATATCGGCAGCCGCAATATCGGGGACATGGACGGTATGTTCAGCCGCATGCCGCGTCTGACGCGTCTGATGATGCTGGGCATCATGGGCATGTTTGTGGCGCCGTTTGGCATGCTCGTGTCCAAGTGGGGCGCCCTGGTGGCGTTCGCGCAGACCGGCAATGTGCTCATGATCATGGTGCTTGCCTTTGGCTCGGCCGCGACGTTCTTCTTCTGGGGCAAGTGGCTTGCCAAGCTTTCGGGTGTGGATTCTACGGCCGAAAACGTGGAGGGCGATGTCCATAAGACCGAATGGATGGCGCTCAAAACTATCGCCGCGTTGCTGGTGTTGTGCTGCGTGGCCTTCCCGCTCATCTCGAGCGGCCTGGTGTCGCCTTACCTGGCCATGGTGTTTGGCCGCGTGCCGTACGTTATTGGCAAGGACGCCATGTATCTGATGGTGGTCATCGTGGCTTTTATCGCTGTGGTGCTGCTGACGTCGTTCCGCGTGAGCAACAAACCGCGCGTAAACGTGTACCTTTCGGGTGTGGGAACCGACAATTACCGCCATTTCCGCGGCTCGATGGGACACGAGGTGAAGGCCGAAAAGCGCAATTGGTACCTGGAGGGTGCCCTTGGCGAGAAGCGCATTGGCCCCGCGGGCAGCGTCGTGTGCTGCAGCATTATCTTGTTTGCGCTGCTGTGCTGCGCATGGATTGGGCCCGAGCAGCTTGCCATGAGCGTGCCCTCGGTGTTGCGCGGCAAGTACTTCGAAGGTTCGGGCGTCGTGGGCATTTTTGTTGGCACCGTGGCGTTTGCCTTGCTGGCGCCGCTTGTGGGCGGCCTGATTGACGGCATTGACCGCAAGCTGTCCGCCCGCATGCAGGGCCGCGTGGGACCGCGTCTGCTGCAACCCTTCTACGACGTTGCCAAGCTGCTGCGCAAGGCCCCCGCCAGCGTAAGCACCATGGACGATACCTGCATGGCGTGCGCGCTCATCTTTACCGTGGTGGGCGGCGGCATCTCTGTGTCGGGCTCCAACACACTGCTGTGCGCCTTTATGGTTACCCTTGCTGCGATCTTTGTGGTGCTGGCGTCCGCCTCGACGCAAGGCCCGTTTGCCCAGGTTGGCGCCGATCGTGAGTTGCTGCAGGTTATGAGTTACGAGCCCGCGGTTCTGCTGATAAGAACCTGGACCGCTTTCGCGTGCGCACGCCGACGTCGCAAAACCTGGCGGGTCTGACGCATGCGCTGCAGGGCGTGCTCCTTGCCAACGTGCCCATGATTATCCTGACCATCGACCCCTGCATTAGCTGCACGGAAAGGTAGGCGCGGCATGAGTTTGCTTACATTTGCCAAGACGGCCTTGGGTTCTATGGTCAAGCAGCCGGTCACGGTGTGCTATCCACAGGAGAAGCTGCCGTCGCCCAAGCGCTTGCGCGGGCACATCGTCAACGACATGGACGTGTGCATCTGCTGCGGCATGTGCGCGCGTCGCTGCCCGGCGGGCGCACTCGCGGTCGATCGCAAGGGCGGAACGTGGTCGATTGACCCGTATGCCTGCGTGGTGTGCGGCGAGTGCATCGAGAGCTGCCCCAAGCACTGCCTGAGCATGGACACCGCCCGTACTCCGGTTGCGGCGGACAAGACTCCCACGGTAGAAACCAAGCCGGAGTAGCGCTGGGATGGGGCCGGTGGGGCAAAATTGCCCCACCGGCCCCGCGCGTGAACGCGCGGTTGGACCGCCGCGAACAAAACTATGCCGGTTTACTACGATGAATTCGACATTCCCGACCACGACTGTATTTTTCTAAATATTGCACGTGTTCTACCTGCGGTTTTGCAAGCGCGCAATTAACTGTGGTCGAAGGTGGGTGATTCATCGTAGTAAACCGGCATAGTTTTGAAATGGCATTAAATCGGTAGCAGCCATTTTGCTACGTCGGAGTGCCGGCCATTGGGTAATTATCCCCGCAGGTAGGCGATGGCGATCTGCGTGCGGTTGCGCAGGCCCATTTTGGCCAGGATCGAGCTGATGTGGTTGCGCACGGTGCCTTCGCCCATGTATGCCGTGGCAGCGATCTCCTTGTTGTCGAGGCCACGGGCGATGAGCTCGGCGACTTCGAACTCGCGGTCGGTCAGGCTGGCAAAGGCGGCGGGTCGGCGGGTCGTGCCGGCCTCAACATCCGTTCCATCAAAATCGATATCCTCGATCGCCTTACCCTCGAGCACGCGTTTGCCGTCCATGACCTGCGTCAACGCTGGCGGAATGGCGGCGACATCGGTTTTGATCAGATAGCCGCGGGCACCCAGTTTGAGCGCCGACACAATGTACTCGTCATCCGAGAATGTCGTCAGAAACACCACGCGCGCCGCAGGGTCGCGCTCAAGGATTTCGCGTGCCGCCGAAAGGCCGTCGCGCCCCGGCATCTGAATGTCGAGCAGCGCGATATCGGGTGCGTGCTCGGCGTAGAGTGCCACCGCGTCGTTGCCGTTGGCACCGGTACCCACCACCTCGATCTGCGGCTGGGCGCCCAGGATAATCTTGAGCGAATCGACCACCAAGCGGTCGTCGTCGACAATTATGAGCCTCATCGGTCCTCATCTCCTTGCTGTTTGGGAACAGTGGCAAACACACGCCAGCCGCCGGCGCCGGCACGCGGGCCGGCGGTGAAGGTGCCGCCAAGCGCCTCGATGCGCTCGCGCATGGAGGTGAGCCCCATGCCCTCCGTGGCGCCGCGGCCGCTTGCTTGGACCCTGCCCATGCCGTCGTCGGTCACGATGAGCTGGTAAAACGACGGATGCTCCATGCATCGTACGGTGACAGCATGGGCGCAAGCGTGGCGCATGGTGTTGGAGAGCGCCTCGCGCAGGACCGCCGCAAAGCAGTTCGCGACGTTTGCGGGCGCATGTTCGGTCATAACTTCAAGCTCAACCTGCGGGCCGCCGTCCGAGCGCGCGCCTTCAACAATGCGTTCGAGCTGCACGGAAAGGTCGACGGCGTTGTCGTTGAGCGCATGGACGCTGGTGCGCACAAGCTGGAGCGCCTCGTCAACCGTGCGTTTGACGTCGGCGAAATCGGCGGCGACGCCGGGCTCGTCGGCGTGGACGACGCGCAAGGCTTCGGCTTGCAGTGAGGCGCGCGTGAGCTGGTGGCCCACGTTATCGTGAATCTCGCGCGCGATGCGGGCGCGTTCGGCGAGTGTCGCGAGCTCGACTTCGTAGTCCTGGCGGTCGGCAAGGTCGCGGTTGCGCGCTTCGAGCACGAGGGCTCGTCCCTGCAGCTCGTCGCGGATACGGCGCATGCGCTGCTGTTCGCGCTCCAGCTGGGCGGTGCGTAGCGATAACAAGGTGGCGGCAACCGAGAGGATGGCAGCCAGCAGGAGCGTTCGGGCGGTGAGCGTGTTGGTGCGAAGGTTCGCGACGAGCGCAAAGGCAAAGACGGAACAAACGCCCAGCACGACCCAGACGCGCTTACGGCGCACCCGCCTCGCGATGTCATAGAGGGCGAGGGGCGCAAACGGCACAAACGGCGGCACGAAGACGGCCGCGATGATGTAGACGTAGCTCGCGGCATCGCTTGCGCGGCGCGTGCGTTCATCCTGTGCGACCTCGGCCAGCGAGGTGGCGATAACACCAAGGCAAAACGCCGCGACCAGGCGAGCATCCACAGCAAGACCCATGGCGGCTGCAATACAGCACGCTAGCACGATCGATTTGTCGAAAAGCCTGTTCATACGGGTATTGTACGCGAAGCCGCGCGTGGTGGAGGGCCCGCCTGCGCAACCGTGACATTCCTCCCGCGCGGCAAAGCGGGGGTGCCGGCGAGACGCGCAACCAGGACCTGCACTCGTGACAAAGCTCACTGGTGCGCGCCACCCGCTCCTGCGATGATGCAGCCGTACCAGACCACGACCGACAGAAGGGCTGCCTCATGACAGACATCGTCCACGTCGAAAACCTCGTCAAGCGCTATGACGATCTTATCGCGCTCGACCACTTTAACCTGAGCATCGCTCCCGGCGAGATCTTTGGCCTGCTGGGCCCCAACGGCTCGGGCAAGACCACGTCCATCAACTGCATTTTGCAGCTGCTCGCCTACGACAAAGGCACCATCGAGCTGTTCGGCGAGCCCATGACGCCCGCCCGCTACGACCTCAAGCGTCGAATCGGCGTGGTCCCGCAGCAAGTTGCGGTGTTCAACGAGCTCACCGTGCGCGAGAACATCGACTATTTCTGCAGCCTTTACGTCAGCGACCGCAAGCGCCGCCGCGCGCTGGTGGACGAAGCCATCGACTTTGTCGGGCTGGGCGACTTTGCCAAGTTTCGCCCCGGCAAGCTCTCGGGCGGTCTGGCGCGCCGGCTCAACATTGCCTGCGGTATCGCGCACAAGCCCGAGCTCATCTTTTTTGACGAGCCCACGGTGGCAGTCGACCCGCAGAGCCGCAACGCCATCCTGAAGGGCATCTGCCGCCTGCGCGACGAGGGCGCCACGGTGGTGTATACCAGCCATTACATGGAGGAAGTCGAGCAGATTTGCAGCCGCATCATGATCATGGACGGCGGGCGCGTGCTGGCTCAGGGCACCAACGACGAGCTCAAGCGCATGATTCAGATGGGCGAGCGCGTGACCGTCGAGGTCGGCGCCGTCGAGCCCGCCACGGTCGAGCGACTGCGCGCCCTCGAACACGTGCTTTCGGTTGAGCTGTCCGACGGCGAGCTCGTCTGCACCTGCGAAGCGAGCCCGCACAACTTGGTCGATATCCTTGACACGCTGCGCGCCGCCGACGTGGCGCTTGGCCGCGTATGGAGCGAGCCGCCGACCCTCAACGATGTGTTCCTCGAGATCACCGGCCGCGAGCTGCGCGACTAGGGGGCGGCCATGTTCAACACCATTACCATCACGGTCAAGACGCTGCTGCGCCGGCCGAGCACGTGGGTCTGGAGCGCGGTCTTTCCCATCGCGCTTTCCACGATGTTTATGTTTATGTTTGTGAACCTCAGCTCCGATGGCACGGTCGACCCGGTGCCGGTTGCCGTCGTGGCGGACGAGGCCTGGGACGCTTCGACCTTTAAGGACGTTGCGACGTCGCTTGCCAAGGAAGGTGACGACCAGCTGCTCGATGTGAGCGAGTACAAAGACTTGGCAGCCGCGCGCAAAGCACTCAAGGCCGGCGAGGTCGCGGGCATCTATACGGTCGACGATGCGGGCGCACCCAGGCTCACGTTGCTTTCGAGTTATGACAGCTCGCGTGCGACGTCGGTGCTCGCCGACCGCAGCATTCTGGAGACGGTGGCAAGCTCGTATACGCAAAATGCCGAGCTCATGCGCCAGATTGCCCAGGACAACCCGGCGGCGCTTACCGATCCGGAGGCGGTTGCGCGCGCCCTGTCGCTCGAGGGCGGCACCCGTCGCGTGAGCCTGACGCGCACCACGCCCGACGCTACGACCATCTACTATTTCGCACTCTTTGGCCTAGTCGCGATGATGTCTGCCGAGTTTGCCGCTTTGAGCGTCGTCGATTTGCAGCCCAATCTGTCCGGCCTCGGCACGCGTCGCTGCGTGGGAGGCGCCTCCAAGACGGCGTCGCTGGCCGGCATCTTTGTGGGATCATGGCTGGTCTCCTTTGCCTCGATAGCGGTTGCGATCGGCTACGTGCGCCTGGTGGTCGGTGTCGACTTTGGCGGGCGCGAGGGGCTGTGCCTGGTAGGTGGCGCTGTGTCCGCGCTAGCCGCCACGGGCTTGGGGCTCTTTGTGGGCACGCTTCCCGTTAAGGGCGGCAAGGCGTCCAAGTCCGGCATCCTCACGGGCTTTGCCACCACGTGCGCCCTGTTCGCCGGCCTCTACGGCGTGCCGGCGATGGGACTTGCCGACGACGTCGCCCGCGCCTGCCCGGCCGAGTGCTGGCTCAACCCCGTCAAGCTCATCTGCGACATGTTCAACCGTCTGTATTTCTTTGAGGATCTGGGACCCTTTGCCGTTCGCGCCGGCGCGCTGGTCCTCATGGCCCTGGTGTTTGTCACCGCCGCATCGCTAATCTTTGGAAGGAGCCGCTATGAGCACCTTTAAGACTGCGCTTCGCATGGCGCTCGCGCACCCGCTCTACCTGCTCATCTATACGGTGTTTCTTTCACTGTTGGGTGTGTTTATCGCGGCATCGGTGAGCTCAAACTCGTCGCAGCTCACCGACTACAAGCCTTGCGATGCCAACGTTGTCGTGGTCGACCGCGACGACAGCGATCTTTCGCGGGCGCTTACCAAGCACCTGGGTTCGCGCTTTGACCTGGTCACGGGCGTCGGCGACGATACGTACGATCTTGCGGACGCGCTCTCCAAGAGCAACGGCGCCAAGGGCCATGCCGATTGCGTGTTCTTTATCCCGAAGGGGTTTGAGGACGACCTGATCGCGGCCGCCCGTGCGGGGGAGGAATTGCCCAGGCTCGATGTGACCTACGGCTCCGGCACCATGGCGGCAGCGCTTTCGTCTGCCGAGGCCTCGCGGTGGATCTCGCTCGCGGGCGCTTCGGCGGCCCTGGAGCCCGTCGCCTCTAACGGCAGTGTCGCCAAGGCCGCTGAGCATGCCGCCGCCAAGCGTGCCGAGGTCGAGATTGAGCGGGTCAAGGTCGACTCGACTGCCGCCGCCACACTCGAGTCGTATTTCAACTTTGGTGCGTACGCGATCATCTCGTCGGTCATCGTGTCGGTGGGGCTGGTGCTTTCGGGCATGAACGAGCCCGAGCGCGTGCGTCGTATGGATGCCGGCCCAATCCCCGAGCGCCAGCGTTCGCTTGCCGTGTTCGCGGCCGCCGCCGTACTCACCGTCTGTATCTGGCTTGTGTCGAGCATGATGGGCGTCGTGGGCTTTGCCGGCGCGGTTGCCGAGGTCGGTGTGGGGCGCGTGTGCCTGGCGCTGGCGGCGACGTTTGCCCTGGCGTGCACGACGCTGGCCGTTGGCTTTACGCTGTCGAGCCTGGGCGCGCGCGAAGAGCTGCTCAACGGTGTGGGCAACCTGCTTGGCTTGCTCATGACGTTTTTGGGCGGTGCCTGGATGCCGCTTTCGATGATGGGCTCGGCCGTGCAGACCGTGGCGCACTTTGTGCCGACATATTGGGTGAACGACGCGATCGGCAAGGCGCTCGCTTCGGACCTGACGTCTGCCGTGCTGGGCGACATCGCCTGCGACCTGGGCATCACGGTGCTCTTTGCCGCCGCCATCACTGCCGCAGGCCTGGCACTTGCCCACAACAAATCCCGCGCCTAACCGTCTAGTCGTTGGGGACGTTCTTAAACGACTCATTATCGGGGACAGTCTTTGCCGATTCGCCGGTCTGCCGGTCGGGTTGGCAAAGACTGTCCCCGGCTGCCGGCAGAAAGGGAACGTCCCCAGCTGCCGGGTGGCGAAAGAGTGTCCCCAACAGCTAGTCGTTTAAGAACGTCCCCAACGACTAGCCTTGAAACAAGTCCCCGCTCTCGCCCAAAAATAGTTGACCTTGGTTTACTATTACCTCATAAAAGTATCAGCAGGCTAACAATGGTGGGTAGAATGGCGACAAAGCAAGCCTATGTCCAGGTCAGCGGGCTCAAGAAACACTACGGCGACGGTGACGCACGTCTGACGGTGCTCGACGGCATCGATGCGTCCATCAACCGCGGCGAGATCTGCGTCATGCTGGGACCCTCGGGCTCGGGCAAGTCGACCTTCCTCAACCTCATTGGCGGCCTGGAGGATGCCGACGCCGGCTCTATTCTGGTGGACGGCTGCGACCTTACCGTGCTCAAGGCCGGAGACCTGGGCGAATACCGACGCCGCGAACTGGGCTTTGTCTTCCAGTTCTACAACCTGGTGTCCGATCTCACCATCAAGGAGAACATTGAGGTCACGGCGCACCTGTCCAAAAACCCGCTCAATGTCGACGACCTGCTGCGTTCGCTGGGCCTCTACGAGCACCGCAACAAGTTCCCGCGCCAGGTCTCGGACGGTCAGCAGCAGCGCTGTGCCATCGGCCGCGCACTCGTCAAAAACCCGGGCCTGCTGCTGTGCGACGAGCCCACGGGCGCGCTCGACTATAAGACGTCCAAGGAAATCCTGCAGCTCATGGAGGATGTCAACCGCGCCTACGGCTGCACCATCATCATCGTCACGCACAACGCCGCCATCGCTCGCATGGCCAACCGCGTGCTGCGCCTGCGCGACGGCCGTATCGTCGAGGATGAGCTCAACGAGTCGCCCGTCGCTGCCGCCGATCTCGACTGGTAGGCGGCGCCATGACACCCCTCGCAAAACGTCTCCCGCGCGAGCTGCGCCGCAATATCGGCAAGTACCTGGGCATCTTCTTGCTTATGTGCGGAAGCATCGCCCTCACGTCGGGCTTTTTGCTCGCAGCGCATTCCATTGGCTGCCTTATCGACGACATGCGCGACGACTACACGATTGAGGACGGCCGCGTGACCACCTCCTTCGAGGCCACCGACGAGCAGCTCAAGGCTGCCGAAGACGCGGCGGGGGACGTCGGTGGCGTCACACTCTACAAGAATTTCTCCATCGATGCCCTCATCAAAAAGACCGCCGGCGACGATGGTACCAAGCGCACCCTGCGCGCCTATGCGCATCGCACCAAGGTCGACATTGCGTCCTATTGCGAAGGCAAGCAGCCTAAGGCGGACGACGAGGTGGCCATCGACCGCGTCTTTGCCACCAACAATGACCTCGCCGTGGGCGATAGGATCGAGCTCGAGGGTCGCACCTATACCATCTGCGGCATCATGACGCAGCCTGATAGCCAGGCATTGTTCCTCAACAATTCGGACTTTACGGTGAACACCATTACGTATGGCGTTGCCGAGGTTACCGATGCCGGTTTTGCCGCGCTCGAGGATGCCGGCGGCGCGCCCGCCTATACGTACTCCTTTACCTTTAACGACCGTGACCTCTCCACCGCGGACCGTACCGATGCCGAACAGGATATGGTCGAGGCACTGGCAGATGCCGATGCACGCGTTGACGATCTTATCGATGCCGATTCCAACCAGGGTATTGGCTATGCGCGCGACGACGTGGACGGCGACTCTATGATGTGGACGACGTTGCTCGACATCATCATCGTGATCATGGCGTTTGTCTTTGTGGTCCTTACCGATGCCACCATCGAGGAAGAGAGCGCCATCATCGGCACGCTGCTCGCTAGCGGCTATCGTCGACGCGAGATCGTGCTGCACTACCTTGCGCTTCCCGCCATCGTCGGCGTGGTCGCGGCGCTATTGGGCACCGCGCTCGGCGTTGCGTTCTTTACCGAGCCCATGCGTAGCCTGTATTACGGCTCGTACAGCCTGCCGCCCTTCCAGGTGTACTGGAGCTGGGAAATCTTCGTCAAGTGTGCCGTGGTTCCCGCCGCTGCACTCATTCTCATTACGCTCGTGGGCCTGCTTCACAAGATGGGTAAGACGCCGTTGCAGTTCCTTCGTCACGAGGCGAGCGGCAAGTCGGGTACTAAGCGCGGTCTGCAGCTGCCGGAACGCATGGGTTTTGTGCCCCGCTTTCGCCTGCGCATCTTCCTGCGCAACCTGGGCAACTTCGCCACGCTCTTCGTGGGCATTGCGTTTGCATCGCTGCTGATGCTTTTTGGCCTGGCGATTCTGCCCACGATGACGCACTATGCGGACAACCTGGAGACGAGCCTGGTCGCCGAACATCAGTACACGCTCAAAGCCCCGCTAGAGCTCAAGGGCACCGCCGAGGAGCGTGGGCAGTGGGCGGCGCTCGAGCGCTTGCAGTCAGTGGACGGTGCATTGCTCTCCGCCGTCCAGAATGCCAGCGACGAGCTCGATGACGCGGCCGATGCCGCACAGGCAGCAGCCGATGCCGCAGCCAACTCTCCGTCTGCCGAGAGCCTGTCTGCGGCGCAACGTGCGCTCGCAAACGTTCAGGACAAGAAGGATACGTTCTACGCGCGCCTCGATGACGTGGCCGTTGCCCTTGGCTGCGACCGCGACACTGTCATCGATCTGATTGAAAAGGCTTCGAGGATTGACGCTGACAACGGCGACATTCACCCGGTTAACACGACCGACAACGGTGCGGCTAAGATTGCACAGGCCGAGAAATACGCTGTCTACCAGTTGCAGTACGACCGCGGCAACGGAAACGGCGAGGAGGCCATTTCCGTCTACGGCATCTCGCCCAACTCGCGCTACTGGAAGAACCTCGATGTCGGCGACGGCCGCGTCGTCTTTGGCGGCGGTCTGCTCGATAAGTTTGGCTGGAGCGAGGGTCAGAAGGTTGAGTTGCGTGACAAGTACAAGGCTCAGGGTTATTCCCTTGAGTACGCGGGCAAGGACTGTGCCTGGGGCTCCAAGTCGGACATGAATATCTATATGGGCATCGATGACTTTAACGAGCTGTTCGGCAACGATGCCGCCTACTTCAACGGCTATGTAAGCGACGAGAAGCTCGACCTCGATGCTCGTTACTTTGCCGGCGACACCACCCCCGACGACATGCGCGCCGTGGGCGACCAATTCATCGGCATGATGAGCAAAATGATCGGCATGATGGTCGGGCTCGCGGTGTTTATCTTCCTGCTGTTTATGTACCTGCTGACCAAGGCCGTTATCGACCATAGCGCCCGGTCGATTAGCTACATGAAGGTCTTTGGCTATCGAGATACCGAGATCTCGCATCTGTACATCCGCTCGATCACGCTGTGCGTGGCGGCGTCGCTCGTGCTGAGCCTGCCATTGATCATCGGCTCGCTCACGGCCATCTTCCGCTCCATGCTGCTTGCCTATAGCGGCAATATCGAGATCTACGTGCCAGCTTGGTCCATGGCGGTGTGCGTGGGCATTGGCTTTGCGACCTACCTGATCGTGGCGCTGCTGCACATGCGTTCCATCAAGCGCGTGAGCCTGGCCGAAGCTCTCAAAGTCCAAGAGTAGTCATCGGGGACGTTCTTAAACGACTAACCATTGGGGACAGTCTTTGTCGGATCGTCGGCTCGCCGGTCGGGTTGGCAAGGACTGTCCCCAACTGCCGGCAGAAAGGGAACGTCCCCAACTGCCGGGTGGCGGGTGGCGAAAGAGCGTCCCTAGCGGTACTCATTTAAGTCTGTCCCCAATGAGCACCTAGGTGTTGCGCTTGACTTTGACCCTACTTCAACGGGTACCATCCCCTTATGTCTGTAACGCCATATAGACCGAGGGGATAAATCTATGACCGCAACTGCACCCGCGGCGCCCGCTAAGGTGTACTTCACCAACCTGCGCACGCATGCTCGCGAGAGCCAGCTCGACAAGCTCAAGCGCCTCATCCGTCGCACCGGTATTGAGCAGATCGACTTTGAGAACAAGTTCGTCGCTATCAAGATTCACTTTGGCGAGCTGGGCAACCTGAGCTTTTTGCGCCCCAACTATGCCCGCGCCGTAGCGGATGTCGTGAAGGAGCTGGGCGGCAAGCCCTTCCTCACCGACTGCAACACGCTTTATGTCGGCAGCCGCAAAAACGCGCTCGAGCACATCGACACCGCCTACCAGAACGGCTTTACCCCGTATGCCACGGGTTGCCAGATCATCATCGCCGACGGACTCAAGGGTACCGACGAGGCGCTCGTCCCGGTCGAGGGCGGCGAGTACGTGCGCGAAGCCAAGATCGGTCAGGCACTCATGGATGCCGATATCGTGATTAGCCTCACTCACTTTAAGGGTCATGAGCAGGCTGGCTTTGGCGGTGCCATGAAGAACCTGGGCATGGGAGGCGGCAGCCGTGCCGGCAAGATGGAGCAGCATGCCTCCGGCAAGCCGAACGTCGCGACCGAGCACTGCGTTGGCTGCCGTGCCTGCGAAAAGATCTGCGCGCACAACGCTATCTCGTTCGACGACACCCGCGAGCGCGAACTTGCCAGCGGCGCTACTCGCACGGTGCACGTGGCTGCCATCGACCACGATTGCTGCGTGGGCTGTGGCCGCTGCATCGGCGTGTGCAACCAGGATGCCATCAAGCCCGGCTATGACGCTGCGGCCGACGTGCTCAACCACAAGATCGCCGAGTATACGAAGGCCGTTGTCGACGGCCGCCCCAGCTTCCATATTTCGCTTGCCATGGATATCAGCCCCAACTGCGATTGCCATCCCGAAAACGACACGCCCATCGTCAACGATATCGGCATGTTCGCGAGCTTCGACCCGGTCGCCATCGACCAGGCCTGCGCCGATGCCGTCATGGCATCCGAGCCGCTGCCCAACACCGAGCTCACCGATAGCGCCGCCAAGATGGAGCACAATCACGAGCATCTGGAGGGCGAGCAGGCGCGTGACCCCTTCTGCATCACGCATCCCGACACCGACTGGCGCGCGTGCATCGCGCATGCTGAGAAGATCGGCCTGGGTACGAGCGAGTACGAGCTCATCGAGGTCAAGTAAAGCCTAGCTATTGGACAAAACAAGCGTCTTTGTTGCGCAACGTAAGCAAAAGCCGCCTGCGAGCACGGTGCTCGTAGGCGGCTTTTCGGAAGTATGCGGCAAATTCTGAGACCGCCGAGCACACGGCGTTTTTTGCCGACAAAACCGCAGGAAAATCAGGTGCGAAACAGGGGTATGGTCGGCAAGTTCAGATTTTGCCGCATACTTCCGAAAAGAGGGGGTCAGATAAATCCCCAGGCGTTGCTTTTTTCCTAATAATTCTTGTCGAGGAAGTTGTCGACCGTGCTCCAGTAGAGTTCGGGGTCGACCTGTGCACTCTTGGCGTGGGTGGCGCCATGGATAGTGAGCTTTTGCTTGACCTTGCTGGCGCACGCGTCGTAGTTTTGGTCGAGCATGCTGTACGGTACAAAGGCGTCCTGGTCGCCGTGTATAAAAAGCATGGGAACCGTCGCGTGTTTGAGTTGCTCCACACTGCTCGCCTTATGAAAGTCGTAGCCCGCACGCACGTTGCACACCAAGTTTGCTACATCGAGCAAGGGAAAGCTGGGCAGGCCGAACACATCCTTGAGCTGCAGAGAAAACTCGTCCCAAACACTCGTATAACCGCAGTCTTCGATAATGCATTTCACGTTTGCGGGCAGAGATTCCCCCGCGACGTTCATGGCGGTCGCCGCACCCATCGACTCGCCAAAGACCAGGATACGCGCCTCGGTGTCAGCCTGAACGATTCGCTCGATCCATGCGACGATGTCGAGGCGCTCGGGCCAGCCCATGCCGATATAGTCGCCGCCGGAGCGCTCGTGGGCGCGGGCGGCGGGTGCGAGTACGTTCATGCCGCGGTCGTGGAATCGCTTGACGTATCGGGCCATACCGATGGGCTCGTTGGTATATCCATGCAGGCAGACGGCGTAGTCGTGCGTGCTCTCCGACGCAGCAAAATACCAGGCGGCAAGCTTGGTCCCGTCGTCCGCGATGAGGCTGCTGCTCTCGCGGTTTTCCTTAAACCACGCCCGTGCCTCGGTTTCCTCGGCATCCGGCTGCTCGCCTTTTTCGGCGTCCTTGCCGTCCTGCATCATCTTCATGGTGTACGGCGCTTGGGGGTTCAGGGCAAAGTCAAACAAGAAGTTGCCGGCAAATCCGAGCAACGTGACAAAGAGCGCCAGCACAACAGCGACGGTTATCTTAATCTTTCGATGGGGGTGTGCGCGTTGAGACATTTTCGGTTCTCCTTAAAGATGGTGATACATCAACAATTAAACGAAGCGCATTATGGACGTTCGCCGTTGATGCGTCAACAAGCAAAGAATGGGTAAACAAAGGGTCACGTAAGGTGCAAATTTCGCACGTATCCAGACGCTTTGATATAGTGTTGAGAACCATTTACGTTGGAGGATGTAACCGGCATGTCCGATTCGAGCGACAGTTCCAAGCCGCGACCTAAGGCCGCGGCCGTTCCGCAGTACACGGTGGGCGAGGAGATTATGAACTCCGTCACCCATGGTGTCGGATGCCTGCTGGGCATTGCAGGCCTCGTGCTTCTGATCGTATTCGCTGCCCTGCGCGGCGGAGGCCCGGCCCACATGGCCGCGGCGATCGTCTACGGCGTCAGTATCATCCTCGAATACTTGGCCTCCACGCTTTACCACGCGATTCAGCCCGCGGGTGCCAAGCGCGTGTTTCGCATCATCGACCACAGCTGCATCTACCTGCTCATAGCCGGCAGCTATACGCCGTTTTGCCTTATCACGCTGGCGAATGACGGCGGGGCCATACTGTTCTTTGCCGTGTGGGCCATCGCCATCATCGGCATAGCACTCGAGTGCTTTTTGCGCGAGCGTCAGCCACACTGGGTAAGCGGCTTGGTCTACCTGCTGATGGGCTGGCTTGTCGTCTTTAAGCTGCCCGCGCTTGTGGCGCTGCTGAATCCCGTCGCGCTTGCCCTGCTCGCCGTCGGCGGCGTGTGCTATACCGTGGGCGTGCCGTTCTATATCGCCAAAAACGTGCGCTATCTGCACAGTGTTTTCCACTTGTGGGTGCTTGCCGGCAGCATCTTCCAGTTCATGGCAGTGATCCTCTTCGTAATCTAGCGATCGCATCTGTGCCCGCGGACCCATCCAAGCGGCCGCCGGGCGCAACTGCCCTATCCGTCACCTACGCCTACTGCCTAACGTCCCGAATCTTGGAGGTTCGAGAAACTCCCGATGGACATAACCATCTCCCTTATTACCACGCTCGTCCTGACGCTTATCAACGGCTACTTCTCCATGTCCGAGATGGCTCTCACCACGGCTAAGCGCGCCGTGTTGGAGCACGATGCCGAGGAGGGCGATAAGCGCGCCGAGCGCGCCATCCAGCTCGCCGCCGATTCCGATCAGCTGTTGGCCACCATCCAGGTCGCCATCACGCTCGTGGGCTTTGCCTCGTCCGCCGTCGCGTCGACGAGCCTGTCCGACCCGCTTGCCGCGTGGCTCATGAGCTTTGGCATCGCGCCGCTTTCCGCCATCGCGCGCGGCCTGGCGCCGGTCATCATCACCGTCGCCGTCGCTTTTGTGTCCATCGTGATCGGCGAGCTCGTGCCCAAGCGCATCGGTCTCGCTAACGCCGAGGGCGTATCCAAGCAGGTTGTGGGACCGCTCTCCGTGTTCCAAAAGATCGCCCATCCGCTCGTGTGGCTGACCGGCGCTTGCTCCGATGGCCTGGCCCGCATCCTGCGCATCAAGAGCGCCGATGACCGCCAGAACGTCTCGGAGGAAGAGATCAAGTACATGGTCTCGGAGCAGGACGACCTGCTCGACGAGGAAAAGCGCATGATCCACGAGATCTTCGACCTGGGCGACACCGTTGCCCGCGAGGTCATGGTGCCGCGCGTGGACACCACCATGTGTGAGGACGACGAGACGGTCGCCGACGTGCTGTCCACCATGCGCCAGACCGGCTTCAGCCGCATCCCGGTGTATCACGAGGACCCCGACAACGTCGCGGGCATCGCGCACATCAAGGACCTGATCCAGCCCGCGCTCGACGGCAAGGGTGACCAGCCCATCGCCGATTATCTGCGCGACGCCACCTTTGTGCCCGACACCAAGGATATCCTGCCGTTGCTGTCCGAGATGCAGACTTCGCACGACCAGATCGTGGTCGTCGTGGACGAGTACGGTGGCACGGCCGGCATTATCACCATCGAGGACATCGTCGAGGAGATCGTCGGCGAGATCGAGGACGAGTTCGACCCCGACAACAAGTATCTCACGCGCCTCTCGCGCCGTGAGTGGCTCGTCGATGGGCGTTTTTCGTGCGATGACGCGATTGAGCTTGGTTGGCCGCTCGAGGAAAGCGATGATTATGAGACCATCGCCGGCTGGATTTTGGAGCTTTGCGACTCGGTGCCCGACATCGGAGAGGTGTTTGAGGTCGCAGGGTACAAGTTCAAGGTACAGTCGATGCGTGGCCAGCGCATCTCGCTCATTCGCGTGATCGCTCCGGCCGAAACCGATAAGAAGGATTCCGAGTCCTCGGCAGAGAAGCCGGCGGCGTCGGGTGCGGGCTCTGCGGATCCGCACGACGGCGACGAGTAGGGCAAGGACGAGTAGGGGAGAGTTATGGCAGGCCTGTTCAACATCCTTAAGGTCACCGTCAGCGAGGACAAGATTTGCGCGCACGTGCTGGTGAACCCCGGCATGCCGCTCATGACCTCGGAGGATATCGAGGCCACGGCGCGCGTGTACTACCTGGTGCCCGCGATTGCCAAGCATCTGTGCCTGGGCGATTCGGGTCGCGAGTTCCAGGACTGCATGGGCCAGACCGAGCTTTGCCACCTGCTGGAGCACGTGACGGTCGAGCTCATGAACGAGACCGGTCTTGCCGGCAGCATTTCGTGCGGTCGCACGCGCGTGAGCGAGCATGACGAGCGTGTCTTTGAGGTCGAGCTTTCGTGTCCCGATGACGCGTTGGCCATTGGCGCGCTGTCGTCGGCGACCTTTATGATGGACTGGGCGTACCTGCACGCCGACCAGCCGGCTCCCGACGTGGAAGGCACGGTCGCGGGCCTACGCAACCTGGTGCTGGGCATGCGCGCCGAGGCCGAGGGCAAGGATCCGCACGAGGCCGTTGCCGCTGCGAACGGCGAGGACGTGGCAGAGGATGCGCCCAAGGGCGACGTTCCTGCCGACGTCGACGCTGAGCCCGTTGCCGAGACGCCTGCTGAGTCCGAGCCTGCGGAGTCCCAAGACGTCCCGAGCTTTGACGACGAGCCGCAGATGCCAATCGATACCGAGGGCGCGGTCGCCGAGAACCACGAGGCCCCCGCGGCCGTCTTCGGTGGCGCGGCAACGGCTCCGTCCGGCTCGGCGCACGAGGGAACGCTGCCGCTCGTTGATGGCGCCGGCGAAGACCCGGCCGCCACGGTGGCCATGCCGGCCATGCCGCAGGAGTAGGTTCGCTCACTTATCACCATCATGTTCCTGCGCTTTTACCGTACGCAGATGAGCGCGACGGCAAGTGTTGCGCTGCGGGTATAATGGACAGCATTCAAACGGTGGGCATCGAGGTGCCCGCAGGAGAGGAATGATCATGGGAAAGACTTTCAGCTTTGTCTCCGGTGCGCTCTTTGGTGCTGCCGCCGGCGCTATCATCGGCGTTGCTCTGGCCCCGCGTTCGGGTGCCGAGACCCGCGCCATGGCCGCCGATATCGCCAACGATGCCTGGGACAACATGCGTGACACCTACGAGCACGGTGCCGAGGAGGCTCGTGCCGCGGTCAACGACTTTGGTCCGATGGTCGACGCCAAGACCGATGACCTGCGCGCCAAGGTCGACCTGGCCCGCGAGCGCATGGACCAGCTTCGCGAGCAGCTCAACAACGCCATCTCGGGCGGCAACGTGACGCCCGCTGCCGACGTCGTGGTCGAGAACGTCACTGAGGCCGACACCGAGGCCACGGAGCCCTCGACCGAGGCATAATGCGCGCAGGGGATTTTGTCGGCGTCAAGGTTTATCGTAAGCCTGCCGAAGACAAGCGCACCAAAAAGGACGGCACGCCGCGCAGTCCTAAAAAGCTCGGCAAGATTCACTTTCCCGTCTTTACCCCGGGCGGTACGCGCGTGGTGGGCTTTATGGTCCGCCAGTCCGATATCGCGGGCATGATCGAGCGCCCCGACCGCTTTGTGGCGCTCGATGCCATCGGCGTCTATGAGGGCGCTGTCGCGGTCGACGACGTCAAGGGCACCTACGATGCCGCCGCGGCCAAGCGCCTCGATATCAACCTGGACGATTGCATCATCTGGGTTGGTATGGATGTGTGCACGGAATCGGGCGATGTCGTGGGCTACTGCTCGGACGTTGAGTTCAAGCCGCGCTCGGGTATTGTGCAGATGTTCTACGTGACCGCCGGTGCCGCTTCGAGCGTGCTGGTGGGCGACACGCAGGTGCCGCCGACGATGTTGCGCGGCTACGAGAACGGCGCGATGATTGTCTCGGACGAGGTCAAGGCGCTCGGGTATTCGGGCGGCGTGGTCGCCAGGGCTGCCGAGGCCGGTGTCGTGGTGGGCGATAAGGTCAAGAAGGGCGCCAAGGTGCTCGATGACAAGGGATCGGTTGCCGTGGACAAGGGCAGCCGCGCACTGGGCAAGCAGCTCGGCAAGACGCGCGGTATGTTCAAGGCCTTTAAGGACGAATATCAAAAGGCGAGCGGGAGCTCGTCAAAAGCTAGCAAATAGCGACGTACCAAATGATGGGAGGCGAGCCGGAGACATGTTGCTCCGGCTCGCTGTGTTGATGGGGGAGCGCGCATGCGCCAAAACGGATCTAACTTAAACGGGCGCTCGGGTGCGCGTCCGACGGCGCGCCGCGACCTGGGGCAGCTGCCCAGCGGTCAGCGTCAACGTCGCCGTAAGCCCGGCGCGATGTACCTCAACCATAGCCGTGGGTTTAGCGATCGCAGTGCGCGCATCGGCAACGGGCGCTCGCCGCGCCGACCGTCCCACCTGCCCTATGCGCTCATCGCCGTGGGCTGCGCGCTCGTGCTGTTTATCGCTGCCGTCGTGGGCTACGTCAACCGCAGCGTGGACGTGGAACTCAACGGGCAAAAGACCGCGGTGCGCGTGGGCTCTACGTTGCAGAATCTTATCGACGATCAAAGCCTGACCGAAACGTACGACGCCGGCGATCTGCTGGCCGTCGACGACAGCGTGCTCAAGCGCCATGGTGGCGAAAAGCTGTCGGTGAAGGTCGACGGCAAACGCGTGAAGCAAGGCAAATGGAATAGTCGCGAGCTTACGGGTGGCGAGAAGGTGACGGTTAAGGACGGCCGCAACGCGTACGAAAAGCACGAGGTCCAGGCCAAGACTGTCGAGCCCAAGCTTAAGGTCGAGGGCACGGGTGCCATTGAGTACGTCAAAACCTGGGGTGTTCGGGGCCGCTCTGAGGTATGGGTCGGCGAGCAGTCGGGCAAGACGCAGGACCGCGGCGAGGTCGTGCCCGCCACCGACTGCGTAGTCGAGTGCGCAAGCGTAGCGCCCAAGGGCAACGAAAAGTACGTGGCCCTGACATTTGACGAGGGCCCGAGCGGCGCGACCAAGCAGATCTTACAGGTGCTCAAGGAAAAGGGCGTCACGGCGACATTCTTCCTTTCGGGCGATGCCGCGGAAGCCTCGCCCGCTACTGCCAAAGCGATTGTCGATGCCGGGTGCGAGATCGGCTCCAACAGCTACAGCGATGATTCGCTCAAGGGCGAGGATCGCGAGACGGTACGCAAGCAGATCACGAAGGGCACCGAAGCGATTAAGTCGGCGACCGGCGTCGAGACGATGTTGCTGCGCGCCCCCTACGCCGCGTTTGACGAGCAAAACTGGATCGACTCGATGGACCTGGTGTCCGCCGTGGTTTCTTGGAATATCGATTCGGGCGACTGGCTACTCAACGGCGCCGACGAGCAAGTATCGACCGTGCTCGACTCGGTGACGCCGGGCAATATTGTGCTGCTCACCGATAGCGATGAGTGCGTCGAGCAGATGCTCGAGGCGCTGCCGCAGATTATCGATGGCCTTGTCGCCGACGGCTACAAGATCGTGACGCTCAGCGACCTGGTCAAGACGGACACGGCATTGAGCAAAAAGCTCACCTCGCTCACCAAGGTTTCCATGCCCAAGGACGCCGTGTTCCCCCAACTTGCCGAGGACGATGACACCACAGAGTAGTCATCGGGGACGTGCTTAAACGACTAGCCATGTGGGACAGTCTTGCGAAAACTCGGCACTTGGGGACTGTCCCCAACGGCCGGCACTTGGGGGCGTTCCTTTTCTGCCGGCAGTTTGGGACGGTCCTTTTCTGCCGCTCGCAAAGAGTGTCCCCGACGACTAGTCGTTTAAGAACGTCCCCAATGACTATGTCACGGATACGTCAGCGTTTGGTATGCCTGCAGTGTGCAGCGCATAAATTCGGTACCGCAGCGCGATGCTGATGTTATAGTTACTGCGGTTAATGAGGGTCAAGAGAAAGGTTACAGGTGAAATCCAAACCTCGACCATACAGTCGATGACCCCATGCAGGTGCTTTCTGCGCGTGCACGGGGTGTGAGCGCCGAGCGGTGTGCCGCCCGCGCATGCGTATACATATCTAAAAGTCCACGGATTGTGTGCCGGCATGGTCGCGCGGTCCGCAGGAATAATGATGGGGAGCACCATTGAATTATCTGAGTGAGATGCTCAAACTGCCGGTCTTGGATGTCGACGGCGAAAAGCTCGGCGTGGTTAACGATTTTGGCATTGCAACCGGCGAAGTTTTTCCGCACGTGACGTCGCTCGCGTTCCGTGGTCCCGGCAAGACGCCGTTTATGATCAGCTGGCGCAAATGGGTCGACCGTATCGACGAGACGGGTGTGTACCTCAATACGTCTGCCACCAACATTCGCTTTTCATATCTGCAGCCGACCGAGCTGTTGCTGGCGCGCGATGTTCTCAATAAGCAGATCGTCGATACACAGGGCATGAAGGTCGTGCGCGTCAACGACATCAAGTTCTCCATGTCGGGCGAAAATCAGCTGCGCCTGCTGGGTGCCGAGGTCGGCGCCCGCGGTCTGCTGCGTGCAATCAGCCCCGCGCTCGAGCACGTCGTCGAGAGCTTTATGAAGCACCTGGGCAAGCCGCTTGGCGAGGACATTATCGCCTGGTCTTACATGGACCTGCTCGATCGCTCAACTAAGAACATCCAGCTCTCGGTGTCGCACAAGACGCTTGGCGAGCTGCATCCTGCCGACATCGCTGACATCATCGAGCAGCTCGACCCGCGCCTGCGCGCGCAGGTGTTCGCGCAGCTCGATACCGCCCAAGCCGCCGAGGCCATTTCGGAGTTCGATGACGACGAGCTCATGACCGAGATGCTCGAGGGCCTGTCCGATACCGACGCATCGTCGATGCTGGCCATGATGGACCCGGACGACGCTGCCGACCTGATCGACGAGCTCGATTATGAGAAGGCCGAGAAGCTCTTGCGTCTGATGGGCGTCAAGGAGGAGAAGGCGATTCGTAATCTGCTGGGCTACGAGGACAACACCGCCGGCCGCATCATGACCTCGGAGTTTGTCTCGCTGCCCGCCTCGGCGACGGTCGGCGATGCTATCGAGGCGATTCGCAAACTCGACGAGGACTTTGAGAGTGTCTATTACGTCTATACCGAGGATCCGAGCGGCATGCTGACGGGCGTGCTTTCGCTGCGCACGCTGATCGTGGCCGACCGCGACGCCACGCTGGGCCAGCTCGCCTATCGCGATCTGGTTTACGTGTCGCCCGACGAGGACCAGGAAGACGTGACGGACGAGATGACCAAGTACGACCTGGTTGCCATCCCTGTCTGCGATGAGAACCGTCATATCCTGGGTATCGTAACCTTCGACGACGCCATGGACGTTATCGCCGAGGAGCATCAGGAGGACCTGCAGATCGCCGGTGTCGGATCGGGCGATAGCGCATCGGATGACTCGACGAACGTGCTCAGCTGGTTCGTGCATCGTCAGTACTGGGTTGTCGTGTGGGGCATCGCCTCATGCATTATGGCGACGGTGCTGGGGACGACGCTGGGCTCCGCGCATCTGGCGGTGTTCCCCATGTGCGCCATGCCGCTCGTGCTGCTGGCTGCCTCGCGCATGGTGTCGTTCGTCAAGAACTACTTCCTCGAGTACGACGGTCACGACGACGAGCCCAAACCGTACCTGGGATTCTTCTTCCAGAGCACGGGTATGGGCCTGATCCTTTCGCTCGTGACCTACCTGTGTGCGCAGCTGGTGCGCACCACCGCGTTCCCCGATGCCCCTATGTTTGAGGAGCAGCTCTTTACCGGCTGCTTTAACATCGCGGCCATCATTTGTCTGATTGGCAACATGAGCGCCGTGATTTACCTGATGGTGCTGTTCTGGCGCGATGAGCACGACCTTAACACGTCGGGTACCGCCATGAACGTCATCGCCGTCATGATCTCGTGTGTGGCGTACTGCATCTCTGCGGTGCTGCTCACCATATCGGTCATGGGATAGGTGGTCGCGTGCAAAACACGAACCAAAAGCCGAGCACCAAACAAAAGCTGACCATCGCTGCCATCTTTGGCGCTATGGGCCCCGGTCTGCTGGCGGCGCTTTCGGGTAACGACGCCGGCGGTATCGCCACGTATTCCAGCGCGGGCGCCAGCTATGGCTATAAGATGCTCTGGATGCTTCCCGTCATGACCGTGCTGCTTATCGTGACGCAGGAGACCGCGGCGCGCTGCGGATGCGTCACGGGTAAGGGCCTGGCGTCGCTCATTCGCGAGCGCTTTGGCGTGCGCAAGAGCGTGCTGGCCATGGCGGCGCTGTTAATCGCCAACACGGCGGTGACCATCTCGGAGTTCGCGGGTATCGCGAGCGGCCTTGCTCTGTTTGGCGTTCCGGCGAGCATCTCGGTGCCGCTCGTGGCGCTGCTGGTGTGGATGCTTACCATGTCGGGCAGTTTCCAGCGCATCGAGAAGATTTTGCTGCTGGTAAGCTGCGTGTTCGTGACCTATATCGTCGCTGCGTTTATGGCTGGCCCCAACTGGGGCGAGGTCGCGGTCGACTTGGTCGTCCCCAATATTCAGAACGATCCCAGCTACGTGTCGCTCGTGGTAGCAACGATCGGTACCACCATCGCGCCGTGGATGATCTTCTTGGCTCAGAACAACGTGGTCGATAAAAATGCGGGCGAGGACGACATCGTGCTGCAGCGCATTGATACCGTGAGCGGCTCGATCGCTGCTGATATCATTGCGGGCTTCATTATCATCACGACCGGTACGGTGCTGTTCCCGGCGGGTATTCAGATTAGCGATGCCGCCGATGCCGCCCGTGCGCTGGAGCCCATCGCGGGCCAGTGGTCCACGGTATTGTTTGCCTCGGGTCTGGTCGCAGCAAGCTTTTTGGCTGCCTGCGTGCTGCCGGGCGTTACGTCGAGTGCCATCTGCGAGGCTTTTGGTTGGGAGCGCGGCGCCGATCGCAGCTGGGACGAGGCCCCGGTTTACCGCGGCATCATTACGGCCATCATCGGTATCTCTGCCGTGTTGGTGCTTATGCCCGGCGTCGATCTGTTCCAGATTATGATGACCTCGCAGGTCATCAACGGCGTGCTACTGCCCGTGGTCTTGGTATTCCAGGTGGTTATCGCGGCGGATCGCCACATTATGGGCGCCAACCGCAACGGCCGCGTGTGGAACGTGCTCACGTGGGCGACTATCGGCGTGATTACGGTGCTGACGGTCGTCATGTTTATGCTGCAAGCGATGGGCTACGGCGCTTAACGCCCGCTTTTGCTTCCGAACAGGCCGCAGCGATGGACTGCGGCCTGTTTTTGCCTGCTATAGGGTGTTAGTTATTTAGAAGTGGACAAAAAATGCCAAATATGAGTACTGTTGCTAAGTGAATAGCATTTACACCCAAGAAGAAAATGAACATATAAGATAATATGTTCATTAAAACTGACTCCAATACGCCTTAAACCAGTCAGGTTGGCTGCTTTAGGGGGTTATACGGTTCGCTCGGACGTCATTTTTGGTTGTTTTTGCTGTTACTAAAATGGTGACAGTACTCATATTTGCCCTTTTTTGCCCACAGACCTTTGAGGTTGCGGCGAAAAGGGCTTGTTTTGATTGGTTGGAGCAGGCGCGAGGCGCGGAAACGATGTCTGGAGCGGCGGAGCGGCTTGGAATTCATCCGGAGAGGTCTTCATTGGCTGCACCAGGAGTGCTTCCAGGTGCCGGTACAAAAGGAGCATCCTTAACTGCCGCAGGGGGGCATATCGGCCACAGCCGACGCCCATTACAGTCTGAAATAGGCCATCGATAAATTTCGATGGCGAGCATTCGGCGCATTGCCTACGATACGGGCAAGCC
>NZ_WWSL01000008.1:0-82926 GCF_009875845.1 Collinsella sp. BIOML-A6 | reverse complement strand
GGGGCCGCGGGGGCGTTCGGCTAACTGCGGGAACGGCCTATTTGCTCAATGTGTTCGGCTGAGATCGGAAATCAACCAAAGGTTCTCCCATTCCCATAAAAACGATACGATTTACTTTTTGACGTATCAATACAACCTGCTGCACAATTTCAGACGGTGTTAGATTACGAACAAAACCATTGCGTCCGGACTCACAAAAAATACAGCCAACAGAACAACCAACTTGCGTACTTACGCAAACAGTCCCACCATCTCGCCGTTTAATAAAAACCGTTTCAATATACCTGTTATCTTTCAATTCATAAACATACTTTTCAGTATCGCTACTTTTATAGACTTTTTTTGTTGATATTGATAGATTTTCTTTGTGAAATGGCTGTTTATACAATTCCGTATATAAGGCTCTTGCTTTATCCTCTCCAATTACTTCCGACATTTCTTTGTAAGTAAATCCGTATGGGTCATTCAATATTTCCGTAGGTGTACTTTTAGGTAAGTGTTTCATTTAAATATCCTTCCTTTTCAAAATTAAAAAGTTTGTTTTTCAGAGTTTTTGATTATGATTTCTAGTTTTTCAACATCAACGATATGCGTTAATTTACATTTAGGGCAGAAAAGAGGAAAATTTCTTAATACCGTATTATAAAATACTTGAACCCTCGTCTTTCCGTTACAAATTGGACATTTTATCCAATATTTTTCAAGCATAATATTTCTCCTTTTGCGCAAAAAAATGCAGGTCAATTCTCAACATGGGCATTGACCTGCATTTATACATATAATACTACAACAAAATTAAGGCATAGTTTTTATACTATGTCTATACGTCGTTAGTTTTGTTGTATAGCATACGCAAAATAAGCATGACAAAAAAGCCCATATTGAAAATGGGAAAAATCTTTTTTGATTTCAATGCTTATCGAATACGCATGCTATGTAACATAAACATTCCCCCCCTTTTATATAATATTATATACAAAAGCAGCTTGTTGTCAACATATATATATATGAATTATTTTGGCTAACTGATAGAACTATGTAGACATATCCAAGAAGAAAGGGGAACAGTAAAATGTAAGAGGGTGAATAACTATGGCAAAAAGACCAGTACCAAAATACGACTTCAAGGCTTTTGGGGCAGCGATAAAGGCAGCGCGTGAAGGACGCAAGGAAAGCCGCAAGAAAGTAGGCGACGAAATGTTTATCTCGCCGCGCTACCTTGCGAACATTGAGAACAAGGGGCAGCACCCAAGTTTACAGATATTCTTTGAGCTGATACAGCGTTACCATATATCCGTAGACCAATTCCTGTTAGACACGCCCGCTGCAAAGGACACAAAGCGGCGGCAGCTTGACGCGCTCCTTGACGGTATGAGCGATACAGGCATACGGATTGTGACCGCAACGGCAAAAGAGATTTCCGAAGTCGAAAAAGAGGGCGAATAGGAATGTCCGGCTTAAAACTGAACAGGATTTAGAGAGCGTTGTAATCTTTTTTGAGATTGCAGCGTTTTTCTTTTGCGGAAGTTTGGCAAAATCGCTTTTTCTCCGTAGTAGGGGATAAGAGCCTAAAGGATAAAAACATTCGTAGCAAGCATAGGAAGCGGGTACCCACTTCCGTATTTTCCCCCTCCCGCGCTGCGGCGCGTCGGTTGAAAATTGCTTGTTGGGAAGTGTCCCAAACCCTCGGAACGGAAAGGAAAGGAGCGAATACATGGACGGACGCAAAAGGACGGTACAAATCAAATTCAGAGTGACGGAAGCGGAACGGGATTTAATACTGGAAAAAATGAAGCTCGTACCCACCCGGAACATGGCGGCGTATCTGCGGAAGATTGCCATTGACGGATATATCATTCAGATAGACCACGCCGACATAAAGGCTATGACCGCAGAGATAAAAAAAATCGGTGTCAACGTCAACCAGATAGCACGCCGCGTAAACGCGACGGGGAACGCATACCAAGAGGACATAGAGGAAATAAAGGGGGTGCTTGCGGAGATATGGCGGTTACAAAGATTAAGCCTATTAAAAGCACTCTAAGCAAAGCCCTTGACTATATCGAAAACCCGGACAAGACGGACGGAAAAATGCTTGTGTCCTCTTTCGGCTGCTCCTATGAAACGGCAGATATTGAGTTTGAATATACATTGTCCCAAGCACTCCAAAAGGGGAACAATTTAGCCTTTCATCTGATACAGTCCTTTGAGCCGGGGGAAGTGGATTATCAGAAAGCCCATGAAATCGGAAAGCAGCTTGCCGACGCGGTAACAAAGGGGCAACATGAGTATGTTGTGACGACGCACATTGACAAGGGGCATATCCATAACCACATTATTTTCTGCGCGGTGAACTTCGTAGACCACCACAAATACAATTCCAACAAAAGGAGCTATTACGGTATACGGAACATGAGCGACAAGCTGTGCCGGGAAAATGGCTTGTCCGTCGTCGTCCCCGGCAAGGGCAGCAAGGGAAAGAGCTATGCAGAGTACCAGGCAGAAAAGACGGGTACAAGTTGGAAAGGCAAACTGAAAACCGCCGTTGACGCACTTATCCCCCAAGTTTCCAGTTTTGAGGAATTGCTAACGCGGTTACAGGCGGCGGGCTATGAGATAAAGCCGGGGAAATATGTATCATGCCGCGCCCCCGGACAGGAACGCTTCACCCGCCTAAAAACCCTCGGCGCAGACTATACAGAGGAAGCCATAAGGGAACGGATAGCGGGCAGACGGACAAAGGCGGCGAAAGCCCCCAGAGAGCAGCGCGGCGTTTCGCTGCTTATCGACATTGAGAACAGTATCAAGGCGGCGCAGAGTAAGGGCTATGAACAGTGGGCGAAAATCCACAATCTGAAACAGGCGGCAAAGACTATGAACTTTCTCACCGAAAGAAAGCTCCTTGTTGCGTAGGTGGTGGTTGCTCATTACGGTGTAGCCCTTGTTTCGTTCCACCCGGAAAACTGCCATAGTAAATCACTCCTTTTGCTGTGGATTTGTTACGCAGTAGAAGCGCGGTTTCGGGGGATAAGGTATAAATCCCTTGCCGCGTCAGATACGCGCCCGGAAAGCCGCTTGTAGCAAGGCTTTTTCTGCCCCTACTGCGTAACAAAGGGCATGAAAAAAGCGGCGTTCCTGTTCTCCCTGTGTAGAGAGTGGGAAACGCCGCTTTTGCGTCGTATTCAGTTTTTAGTACAATACCCGGCTTGTCCGTCGCTCGAAAAACCTTGATTTTCCAGTGTTTTCAAAAGTATCGTTATCTAACGTCAGCTTTAGGTGGCCCGGCGTTTGCCCCGTTTTGCTGGGGATGTCTGTCGTTCAGCATCTCAACGTACTGGCCGATGAGCTTTTCCATATAACGTTCTTGCCATTGAGGAAGCATTTTCTTAAACAGCTTCCAGTCGCTTTCGACTACGTCGCGCATATGTCCTCCGCTCGTCAAACGGGTTTTCCATTTGCCTTTCATTCTATTTGGCTTTCGCTCGCAGGCGTGGATGAGAGGCTCTCTTTAGTCTTCGAGATTGGGCTTGAATGGGTCGTATGCCACAAAACGGGCCTATCTACTACGTTTAATTTGATACCGTCAACCATGCCGGGAAAACGAAAATTAAAACTGCAGGTAGAGGGCTTGTCAATTGTCGGAAAAGGCGGGTATGGTCGGCCCTCTCGAGTTAAACGTAGTAAATAGGCCCTTTTCTTGGCGTGCGGTCAGCTTAATGCTAATCTCCGTGCCGGAACTGACCCAGTTGTTTGTAAGTTGTGGTGATATACGGACTGTTTGGCGCTTTGGAGCCTCAAAACAGTCCCTATATCACCGCAACTTGGAAGGGCGGGCGGTGTCGGATGAGTGGCGCTGGCTGGTTGGGGCGGTTTAGGCCTGCTTGCGGCACTTCCATTGTTTGCGACACCAGCGCATGAGCGCCTTTACGATGGGAATCGTGATGAGGATGATCCATGCAGGATGGGGCTGTCCCAGGCAAAGCCACATATAGAGAAACCATGCAATGGCGGATGCTGGGTAAACGCCGTCAATCAGCTTGGACAGGCGGCGTCGATCGATAAAGTCGCCAAGCGCGTAATAGACGGGAATCAAAAAGACGAGGAAGAGTCCCGTAGCCCATGTGCCGTAGACAATGCCGAGCGCCAGATAGGCGAGAGTGACAAGTGCGGGAAAGGGAAACTTGTTCCATGCACGTCCGACCTTGGTGTGGAAATACTTGCCATGATGGTCGAGCTTGTCGTGTGCTTCCTTCCAGCTGGAGAACGTCTCGCCGTCGATGGTGACGGTGCCGTCGTCATTGGTACGCACGCTATGTCCATCGTCCTCAAGCGTATCGATATGCACGCCGCCCGGCCCCACATGCACCTCTTCGCCCTTGCGCTTGTTGGCCACATGGATGCCGCTCCAACCAACATGGACTTCCTCGCCTGTATTGGGATCAATGACGTGGATGCCGCGCGCGAGGGAAATATCGACAAGTGGCTTATCGCTGCAATCAGCGTGCTCAGTAGAAGCCTCAGCTTCGTCAGCCACATCCGCCGTCTCGGTGTCGGCGCTACCGTCCTCCAGGTCGTCGGCATCGTTGGCCGCCTGCCCATATAGCAGCTCGTCCAACGACACGTCATACAGCGCGGCGAGCGCAATGAGGTTATCGGTATCGGGTGAGGACTCGCTGCGCTCCCATTTACTAACAGCCTGGCGGCTTACGCCCAGCTGGGCAGCAAGCGTCTCCTGAGAAAGGCCGGCAGCTTTACGGCGATCGACGAGGCGCTGTGCCATCGCAAGATCCATGGTGGTTCCTTTCGTGTGGTGACCGTAATCGAATGAGCCGAGTATGCCGAGAACAACCGGTAGCGACCACCATTTCTAGTTTGAATCTGCCCCAACCCTACCGCAACTACCGGTAGCAACCATCATGACCAGCAATTATGTGACAAATGTCAGTGCGCGCAACAGCTAAGAGCCCGGGTCAAAAGTTGCGGTGGAATAGTTCCTAAATTCAGCCATTTGCGGGCTAAGCAGGAACTATTTCACCGCAACTTAATTTCAGACCAGGCACCCGCAGCAAGAAGACGAATAGCCTCGGCGAGTATGTAGACGAAGGGCCCTCCGACCCCGCCCGACGATTTCGATTGGCGACCTTTGACGGAGTCAAGGGAGGAGCCAAATCGAAATACGCCGGGCAGGGTCGGAGGGCTCGATGGGATGGATTCCAGCCGAGGCTATTCGTCGCCGAAGCTGATGCCCAGCGCCTTGGCCTCACGCACCAGATCGCTCTGGGGGTCGACATACTTGAGCTTGCCGGCGACATCCTCGAGCGGCATGTGGCACATCTTGCCGTCGCGCAGGGCAATCATGTAGCCAAACTCGCCGCGCAGGCAGCCAAGCGCGGCCTCGACGCCGCACTGGGTCGCAAAGATGCGGTCCTGGGCGTCGGGCTGGCCGCCGCGCTGCGTGTGGCCGGGGATGGCGACGCGGGTCTCGCGACCGGTCTTGGCCTCAATCTCCTTGGCGATGTCGTACACGATTGACGGGCTCGTGCGCTCGGCGAGCTTCTTCTTGTACTCCTTCTTGGACAGCGCCGCGTCCTCCTTGGAGATGGCGCCCTCGGCGACGGCCACGATGGTAAAGCGGCTGCCGGTTTCCATGCGATGCTCAATGGTCTTGATGACGTTATCCATGTCGTAGGGGATCTCGGGAATCAAGATGACATCCGCGCCGCCCGCGACGCCGGCGTACAGCGGAATCCAGCCAACCTTGTGGCCCATGATCTCGATAACGAACACGCGGCCGTGACTCGAGGCGGTGGTGTGGATGTCGTCGATGCACTTGGTGGCGACGTCGATGGCGCTCGTAAAGCCAAACGTCAGCTCGGTGCCCCAGGTGTCGTTATCGATGGTCTTGGGCAAGGCAATAACGTTGAGGCCCTCTTCGCGCAGGCGGTTGGCAGTCTTGGTGGAGCCGTTGCCGCCCAGCATAAACAGGCAGTCGAGCTGCAGCTTGTGATAGGTGTGGACCATCGCGGGCACCTTCTCGACGCCGTCGGCCTCGGGAATGTCCAGACGCTTGAACGGTGTGCGGCTCGTGCCCAGGATAGTGCCGCCGCGGGTGAGGATGCCGCTTAAATCGGCGGGCGTCATGACGCGGAACCTGCTGTAGATAAGGCCCTGGTAGCCGTCCTCAAA
This sequence comes from Collinsella sp. BIOML-A6, assembly GCF_009875845.1. Taxonomy (NCBI): domain Bacteria; kingdom Bacillati; phylum Actinomycetota; class Coriobacteriia; order Coriobacteriales; family Coriobacteriaceae; genus Collinsella; species Collinsella sp. BIOML-A6. The sequence goes on along the minus strand of NZ_WWSL01000008.1, from coordinate 76,740 downwards.
ACCGTAGATCTCGATAGGTTCTTCGCTATTGGTTATGAGCGTTTTGACGATGCCGCGCATGGTGGCGTTGAGCGCCTGGCAGTCGCCGCCACTAGTAAGAAGACCGATCCTAAGCATTATGAATCCTTCCGGGCAAGTTATAACATGCGCATAAGTTTACCCCCGCACACTGTTGATGCGGGGGTAAAACGTGTTAGCTCAAATGTATAGAAATGTAAGCAACATCAGACGAGCGTAAGGACGACGGTGCCTGGCTCCTTACAGTGCGAAGGCGTCGACGTCGCCCCAGTGGCGGCGCAGCGTGATGGCGGCGGCGGGTTCGGTGTTGTCAAAGACGACCGACCATTGCGTATTGCTAGTGATGTCTTCCGGATTGGGTTCTTGCGCTGCGGCGCGCAGGGCTTCCCAGACAATCGTTTCGTCCTGGGCACCGACATGGGCGTCAAGGACATCGGCGATTGCGACGGCGCGCTCTTTACCATGGCCCAACTCGCCATTCTTTTGGTTGGGCAGCACTTCGTCACCATAGCAGGCGTAGAAGTTCGTAACCTGTCGTACAGGAGTCGCTTTGAAAGCGCGGCCCGGATCGTGCGGATCCCACTCTACTGCGCGCGCGTCACCGGCGGCGTCGTTGATAAAGAAGTGGTAATCGCGTCTGGCCATGGCGTGCATGTCGTAGGCAGAAAGCAGGTCGACGGCCTCCTGCGTGGTAGCCGCGCGGTCGAGCACCAGGCGGATGGCGAGCGAAGTGTTGATGACGGGGCGCTGCGTGTCCTGGTCACAGGGTTTGGAATCCAGGGTGAGCACAGCAATGGATACGCCGCATTCGTTAACACCGTCGAGCTGGGCAAACGGGCCCATGAGTGCGGCGGCACGTCCGGCGACGGAGTCAAGCGGAGTATTATCGCCCAGGTTGTTAAGGGCCGCAAAACCGATGGAGGTATAGCCGCCGCGCGGGTGATTGCGCACCAGCAGCGCCGAGGTGTCGTCCTTAAAGTCGTAATTGCGACCGGTGCGCACGCGGCCTTCGGCATCTACGGCGACAAAAGCGCTGCAGGAAAACTGGGGCGCCTGGACATGTGCCGGCACACCGGGCAGCACCTGCGCCACCACGGCATCGATGTAGGCCTGGTCGTCGCGCACATCGGCTGCGATGATGCGGTCAAGGTCGTAGTCGTAGGCGATGTCGATGCCGTACAGGTCATAGCCGTCTGCGTAGCCCGTCAAGCGTTTGAGCGACGCGGCGGACTTGATTTGCTTGCGGTAAACGATGCCGGCGGCAGCGGCAAGGCCGACGGCGACACCCGCGGCACCGCAGGCGATGGCAATGTTACGTGGCTTCATGACGGCTCCTCTCGTCCTGTTAGCGCAATTGTCGCAAAAGGAGCGCGGGCATGATGGCTCAACTTGGTGAGCGGTGCGGAATTAAGCACGGAATGAAGCGTGCGGCACTGGCGTGGCGGGGTATGCTGGAGGGGACCATCAACCCAGCGAAAGGGGAGAGCATGACGGATCAGGAAGCGCCCGAGCGCGTGCACGTGACGGCCGACGATATCGAGGCCGCCAACGACCTTATCGACTTTATCGAGGCATGCCCCAGCATGTTCCATACGGCGGCGACCATTATGGCCGAGCTCGACGAGGCAGGCTTTACCTATCTGCCCGAGAACGCGGCGTGGGATATCGAGCCGGGCGGGCGTTATTACACGCAGCGCAACACCTCGAGCGTCATTGCCTTTAAGGTGGGCGAGGACCTGGCTGCTACGTGGGGCGAGGACGGCGTTGCAGGCGACTATCATTTTCAGCTCACGGCGTCGCACAGCGATTCGCCGACGTTTAAGGTCAAGGCCGTGCCCGAACTCGACGGTGCAGGCGAGACGCTGCGCCTAAACACCGAGGCCTACGGCGGCATGATCGACTACACCTGGTTCGATCGCCCACTGGCGCTCGCGGGCCGCGTGTTGGTGCGCGAAGGCGACCGTATTGAGAGCCGCCTGCTTGCCACCGAGCGCGAGGTCGCTATTATCCCGAGCCTTGCCATCCATATGAATCGTGGCGTAAACGAGGGCTTTGCGCCCAACCGCGCCGTCGACTTGTGCCCGCTCATCAGCGCCGGCGACCTTAAGCAGGGCGACTTTGACGCCCTGATCGCCGAAGAGCTGGATGTTGAGCCCGAACAGATTTTGGGCCGCGATCTATTCCTGGTCAATCGTCAGGATGCGCGCATTTGGGGCTGGGCCGACGAGTTTATCTCGACGCCCAAGCTTGACGACCTGGCCTGCGCCTACACCTCGCTGCAGGCATTTTTGGATGCCGAGAATGCGCATGACATCTCGGTCTTTTGCTGCTTTGATAACGAGGAGGTTGGCTCCGAGACCAAACAGGGCGCCATGTCGACGTTCTTGGCCGACGCGCTGCGCCGCATCAACGGATCGCTGGGCTTTGACGACGAGTCGTACCATCGCGCCCTTGCCGCATCGATGCTCGTGAGCTGCGACAACGCGCATGTCGTGCATCCCAATCATGCCGAAAAGTGCGATGTCCGCAATCAGGTGGTGCTCAACGGCGGTATCGTCATCAAGGAAGCCGCCAACCAGCATTACTGCACCGATGCCTTTAGCCGCGCGGTGTTCCAGGCCATTTGCGATGACGCCGACGTACCCACACAGGCCTTTGCCAACAAGAGCGATATGGCCGGCGGTTCTACCCTGGGCAATCTGTCCAATATGCAGGCGAGTATGCATGCTGTGGACGTGGGCCTGCCGCAGCTTGCCATGCACTCGAGCTACGAGACTGGCGGCGTGCGCGACGTGATGTACGCCATCCGCGCCCTCACCGCCTTCTACGAGCGAAACCTAACCATCAACGGCGCCGAAAGCGTGGAGCTCTAAAACCTACCAAAAAGGGACAGGTTTATTTTGGCAGGTTTTATCTGGGAAAATGCCAGTGGCATTGCAAGCCGATAGGGCCCTAAAACGCCGCAGGTAGAGCAAAAGTCAGCGAGAGCCCGTCTGGGCGAGCAAAGTGCCTTGAAAGAGGAGGGCATTGGCCTTCTGGCCATGCCCGAGGATTGAAAGGCAGATTGCTGTCCAGACGGGCTCGCAGCGTCGACCAGTCCGCCGTTCGTTAGAACGGCGGAACCTAAAGGTGCAGTGTGCCTCGGCGGCTTTTTGTGTACAGAGTACAGCTAATGCTTGTAAATGCTATACATGCTTTACGTAGCTACCATAGAGTTTTATGATAGTTTTGAAGTGTTAAGGAGGGGTCATGACCACAACAGCCGCTCAGATCAACGTACGTCTCGATCCCGATCTTAAAAGGAGTGGGGACGCCGCTCTCTCCAGGGCCGGTATGACGCCGAGCCAAGCGGTGCGAGCGCTCTGGCAGCTTGCAGCGTCGCTGGCCGATCACCCCGGTGCGCTCGAGGATATCCTGCTGCCCAGTCGTGCCCGGGCGGAACAGCGCGAGCGCGAAAAGGTCGCCAAACGTAAGCTCGAGCTCATGGATCAGGGGTCGAAGCTGTTCGCTGCCGCTTGCCGTGAGTCGGGAATCGATATGGTCAAGGCTCAGCCATCGGACGACGAAGAGCTCAAACGGAATGCCTATGCGGATCGCTATGGCGAGGAGATGAACTGGCTCTATGAGTGAGAATCCTAAGCGCATCTTGGTTGACACCAACGTCTGGCTTGATTATTTCATCCCTTCACGACGCGGTCGTTCGGCGGCAATTGAGTTTTTGCGTGATGCGTGTACGGCTCAGGCTGAGCTGATGTATGCGGCGACATCGTCCAAAGACCTGTTCTATTTGATTTCGAGCGAACATAAGGCGTGGTATCGGCGAGAGCACGGTTCGCTGTCTCAAGATGCCGCTTCGGCGGCGACATCACTCGCATGGGATTGTCTTGATGTGTTGTCGCAACTTGCTACGCCCGTGCCCTGCGATCTGAGCGACATATGGATGGCGAGTAAGCAGCGTAAGCTCCATAGCGATTACGAAGACGATTTAATTATCGCGGCAGCGATGCGCGCAAAGACAGACCTTCTGGTCACTAACGATGTCAAGCTCTGCTCGCATGCACCCGTCGCAGCAATGAGCGTAGAAGACGCAAAGAATTACTTAGCAACGCTCTAGCAATTTGAAGACCCCACAAGTCGAACAAAAGTCAGCGAGAGCCCGTCTGGGCGAGCAAAATGCCTTGAAACAAGGCGGCATAGACCTTCTGGTCATGCCGCCGAAGTTGAAAGGCAGATTGCCGTCCAGACGGGGCTCGCAGTGTCGAGGGGTTCCGGCGTTTGGCAAAACGCCGGAACAATCTAGTCTCCGCTCGACCTGCCAAAAAGGGGCAGGTTTATTTTGGCAGGTTTTATCAGGCAAAACGTTCAAATATAAACGCCGGATGCAAGACGAGCGTGCCCGTCGGCATCCGGCGCATCCACGGCTACCAGCTCAGCAGCTCGTAACCATCCTCGGTCACCACGAGCTGTACCTCGCACTGGGCCGAATCGCTGCCGTCCTTGGTGCGCACGCACCAACCATCACCCTTGCTAATCTTGATGTCGGGCGCTCCGGCGTTGACCATAGGCTCGATGGTAAAGACCATGCCCGGGGCCATGATGGTGTCCACATCGGGTGCCTCGGTGGTAAAGCCCACAAACGGGTCCTCGTGGAACTCCTTGCCAATGCCGTGTCCGCCGTACTCGCGCACCACGCTAAAGCCGGCGTCCTCGACGGTCTTCTGCACGGCCTCGGCCATAACGGAGAGCGGCAGCCACGGCTTGACGGCTGCCAAACCCGCTTCCACGCTGGCGCGGGTGACGTCGACCAGGCGCTGGCGCTCGGCAGAGACCTCGCCGATGCAGAACATACGGCTCGAGTCGCTAAAGTAGCCGTCCAAGATCGTGGAGCAGTCCACGTTGATGATGTCGCCCTCGTGCAGCACGTCTGCATCGCAGGGTATACCGTGACAGACCACGTCGTTGATCGAGGTGCACACGCTCTTGGGGTAGCCCTCGTAGTTGAGGTCGGCCGGCGTGCCACCATGCTCGACGGTGTAGTCGTAGATCATCTGGTCGATCTGGTTGGTGGTCATGCCCGCGGCGATGTGCTCGCCTACGTAGTCGAGCACGCCCACGTTGATGGCAGCGGAGCGTTTGATGCCCTCGATATCGGCGGGTGTCTTGTAGAGCGTGCGGGGCAGAACCTCCCAGCCCTCTTCCCACAAGCGTTCGAGGCGCTCATCAAAGGCGCTGTGGCATTTCTTATATTTTTTGCCGCTGCCGCACCAGCAAGCGTCGTTGCGGCCGGGCACGGGTCCGTTGTCAAACATGGCTAACTTCCTTTCATTCGCAGCTAGTATAGCCCACCTACGCGTCCATAAAAGTTGCGGTGATATAGTTCTGATTTAAGCGGTTTAACGGCATAAACAGGAACTATATCACCGCAACTGATGGAGCGGGGTGGCGGGCACTAGCTGCTGCGTGGTTTTGCTAGTAGCTTACCTGGCAGGGAATGCCGAGGGCACGCACGCGTGCGGCGATCGTGTCGAGCGCCTCGGGCGCCGCTTTGGCAAGGCCGGCGACCGGTGTCTCGCGCGCCACCGTGTAGATGGTCGCCTTCTGCGGACGAATGCGCTCGAGCGCCGCGAGCCAAGGGCCGACATACTCCTCGCCGGTATTGTCGAGAGGCTTGCCCTGGTGTTCGCCGGTCAAAAACATCGTCTGGATTATAACGTGACTGTCAAAGCTTGCGAACGTCTCAATCTGGTGCTCCACATCGTAGGGGCCAACGGGTTGATCGAGCAGCTGGATAAATGCCGGATCGACGGTATCGAGCTTGAGGATGTTGTCGTCGACCATCATGAGCGCATCGTGCACCTGGGGACGGTCGGCTCGCGTGCCGTTGGAAAGCACGGCGATCTTGGTGTTTGGGGCAAGCTGGTCGCGCAGTGCGACGGCCCCGGCGATGGCCTGCGGAAACTCCGGTGCGGCGGTGGGCTCGCCGTTGCCTGCGAAGGTGATCACATCGGGGAGCTCGCCTTCGGCTGCCATCCCGCACAGCTTTGCCTCGAGCGCGTCGAGTACCACGGCAGCTGTGTTGTACGGCTCATGGCAGGGGCACTCAGCGTTGAGGCCGTTTTCGCAATAAATGCAGTCGAACGTGCAGATTTTGCCGCTGGCCGGCATCATGTTGACGCCGAGCGAGAGACCAAGGCGACGGCTGCGAACGGGCCCAAAGATGGGGCTGGCATTCAAAAACGTAGACATAGGCATATGCTCCTCAAGACAATTGCGCCTTAGCATAGCATCGGCTCCAAAGCAAGGTGCGGGCTCTTTCTTTACATGTTTCGTTTTTTCACGTCGCTCATTATGCCGTGCCATGAAAAGCCTCGGGTCGGGTACAGTTAATCTGTCAACAAGTCGTAAGGCAATGCGGGTCCATCCAGCCGTACTGACGTGCAACTGGATGGGCATTGATGATGGGGGCACAACATGGATTTTACGGTCGAGAATGCGGGCACTACGATCGCCTGTCGCGAATATGCCGGCCCGGATATGTCGCCTGATACTCCCGCCTTGGTGTGCGTGCACGGCGCTTGTGTCGACGGCACATTTTTCGACAGCATTGCTTGTGAGCTCAGTCGCAACTACCGCGTAATTGCCTACGACCGCCGCGGCTGTGGTGGCAGCAGCGAGGCGGCAGACGGCAGCTACGATCTTGCCGCTCAGGCCGCCGACCTGCAGGCCGTGATCGAACACGTTGGCGCCCCGACAAATGTGCTTGCGCACAGCGCCGGCACGTTGGTGGCGCTGGAGCTTCTTCGCACCGGATCCCATCTCGTCGCCCGTGCGATTCTGCATGAGCCGGCTGTATCGGCCGAAGGCATCGGCATGGGCGCAGCTCCGGTTTTGCTCGATATGATTGCGGCTGGAAAGGTTTCAAGGGCGCTCCGGCTTTTCTTGGGAGCCCTCGGCGACTTGGACCCCGAGGCTCCTGGGACGACCGAAGCGGAAGCCAAACATGCCCTGCGCAATGGTCGTTGCTTTATGGCCAATGAATATGGGACAAATATGACATATGCTCCCGACTGGGATCGCGCCCGCGCGTCAAAGGCGGTGTCGGCCGTGTTTTTGGGCGAGCTTTCGGTCGGTACGCCCCGCGAGGCTGGTACGCGAGCGGCTGCCGAATATCTCGATTGCCCTCTCATGACGATTCCGGGCGCGCATAACGGTCTGCGCGATCGCCCCGTTACGGCGGCAAACGCCGTTCGCGATGCCTTGAATCGCTAGCACGCTCGATGACCTGCGGGGAGGTGGACTGTTAGCGTTTCGTCATTGGTAACGAATGCGCCCATAACCGCGCGCCCGCGGCTCCATGACCGCCGTTTGCCAGGTCATAAAAATGTAACGATAATCGCGCGTTTGCCTGCAGCTGTTAGATGTTACCCTTATTCCATTTGATATGTACCGTTGCCGTGCGTAACGATAGAAAGGACCCCATATGCTCAATAATCACGAGGTCAATCTAACCGACGAGGAGGCTGCCGCCGAGGTCGCCCGCGTCGCGAAGACCTACCCCGTGGTGCGTTTGCTGTCGGCCGATCAGATTAAGAGCGAGCCTAACTGCTTGCTCGCCGGCGATCGGTGTCCTTGTCTGCGTCAGTCAAGCCTTGAGGCCTTGGCGGGCTCCGATGAGGTATCGGAGCGGCTGCTCGACGATGGTACTGAGTACCGCGCTCGCCTGCGCCCTCTAAGGGTCGAGGGCGAGCCTCACGTCTTGCTGATGGTACGTCCGATTGATGAGCAAGAGGCCGCAAAAGAGGATCCTGTGTACACCGACGTGCTGACGAGTGTGCGCAATCGCCGATATTACGAGGAAAAGCTTCGTAGCGCCCGCATGGAGGCTGGCGTGGCGGTGATCGACCTTGATGATTTTAAGGTTTTCAACGATACGTGTGGCCGCCATGCCGGCGACCTTGCGCTCGGTGCTGTGGCGACAGCCATACGCAGCGGCATTCGTTCGACTGACGAACTTGTGCGCTATGGCTGCGACACGTTTGTAGCCGTTATGCCCGATATTCCCTCCGATGACTTCGCCCGTCGCCTGCGTCAGGTATCCGACGCTGTTCATTCCACGGTTATTCCGGGCCATGAGCACGTGAGCTTGACGGCATGTGTTGGTGGCGTTCGCATTCATGGCGAGACGGTCGATGAGGGCGTTGGCCGCGCTGTCCAGTTACTGAGCCGTGCTAAGGCAAAAGCCGGTACGGTCGTGACCCATGCCGATTCCATCGAGGCCTTCCAAAGCGAAAAGCCTTTGGTACTTATTGCCGATGACTCCGAGATGAACCGAGCCATTCTCAACGAGATGCTCAAGGACGAGTATTGCATCCTCGAGGCGGATAACGGTCGTACGGCGCTCGATATGGTCGACCGCCATGGCAATGAGTTGTCGCTCGTGCTGCTGGACATTCTCATGCCAGGCATGAGCGGTTTTGAGGTGCTGGCCGATCTGTCGCGCCAATCGGTTATCGACAATCTGCCTGTCATCATGATTTCGAGCGAAGATTCCGATGATGTGGTTCTGCGCGCGTACGAGCTGGGTGCCTCGGACTATATCAGCCGCCCGTTTGACGCCCGTGTCGTTCGCCGCCGTGTGAGCAACACCATCCGTCTATACGCCAAGCAGCGCCGCCTGACGAGTCTGCTGTCCCAGCAGTACAAAGAGCGCGTCAAGAACAGTCGCATGCTCATCGACATCATGGCCGGCGTCATGGAACTTCGCAATGGCGAGAGCGGCAGGCACGTTACGAACATCGAAAAGCTCACCGAGCTGCTGCTTGGCTGTCTGGTCCGGCGTAGCGACACCATCTCCCTTGACAATGAGGAACGATCCACGATTGCCCTGGCTTCGGCGCTGCACGATGTAGGCAAGATGTCGATTGACGACGCCATTCTCAACAAGCCCGGGCGCCTTACGCCCGAGGAGTTCGAGATTATGAAGACGCATACTACGATCGGCGCCGACATGCTGCTTGAACTGGGCCGCCATCACGTCGGCAATGCGCTTTTGGAATATGCGTACCAGATTGCGCGTTGGCACCACGAGCGCTGGGACGGCAAGGGTTATCCCGATGGCCTTAAGGGCGATGATATCCCCATCGCCGCACAGGTGGTTTCGGTGGCTGACGTGTACGATGCACTGACGAGCGTGCGCGTGTACAAGGATGCTATTCCGCACAAGGAGGCGATCAAGATGATCCTGGACGGTAAGTGCGGCACCTTTAACCCGCTGCTGCTTGACTGCCTGCTCGAGGTGCAAGACCGTATTGCCGAGACGTTGACGCGCCCTGCCGACGTCGTCGCGTTTCCCACGATTTAGTTTGACCAAAGGAGTTTTGATCCATGATTTCCATGCGTGAGGCGTATGAGAAGATCGGCGCCAATTATGATGACGCTTGCGCCCGCCTGATGGGCGATGAGATGCTTGCCCGCTTTGCCCTCAAGTTTTTGGATGACGAGAGCATGGACAAGCTGGAAGTTGCTATGGCGGCAGGAGACGCCAAAGGTGCGTTTATGGCAGCGCACACGCTCAAGGGCGTGAGCCAGAACCTGGGATTCGATAATCTGTACGAGCCGGCGGTCGTAGTGACCGAAGCGCTGCGTGGCGCCGATGGCGTTGACGGCGCCCGCGAGAGCATGCATGCGTTGCAGCAGCAATATGCGGCTACGATGTCGGCCCTGCGCGAGGCGGCTGAATAAGGGCTTGCGAGCTTTGATGTGTACCTGCCGCGTATAGGTAAAAGGGCGCCCCGTCGGACCATGTGGCTGGCGGGGTGCCCTTGTCTGTTGTGTGGTCCGCGAGCTAGCGGGCCTGCTTTACCTTGGCCGCTGCCTCGACAAACGACTTCCACAGGTTAAAGTCGGTCTCGAGCGTCTGCCAGGTGTACTCGGGATGCCATTGCACACCCAGGCAGAACGGCTGGCCCTCGACTTCGATGCACTCGGGAACGCCATCGGTCGCCTGGGCGACCAGGCGCGTATGCTTACCCAGACGATCGACGCAGCAGTGGTGTGCGGAGTTGGTCTGGATCAGCCTGTGCCCGCCAAGCGCGCGCTCCAGCAGCGAGCCCGGCATGACCTCGACAGGGTGCACGGGGTCGTTGAGCACGTGGGTGTGGCGCCACTGCGTGCGGCCCTCGCGCGCACCCAGGCTCGGCACGTCCATGCACAGGGTGCCGCCGGTGGCGACGTTGAGCAGCTGCGTGCCGCGACAGGTGGTAAAGAGTGGCTTTTTGGCGCGGAGCACCTCGCCGACCAGCTTAAACTCAAAGCTATCGCGGATCTCGCAGCAGAGGGTGGGGTCGTAGGGTCGATCATCGCCCCAGCGCTTGGGGTTGACGTCCGGGCCGCCGGGGATGGCAATACCGTCGGCGATATCGACGTAATGACGGATAACCTCAATGTCCTCGGTGATGGACATCTGCAGCGGCAGGCCACCGGCGGCAAGGATGGCATCGACAAAGACACTTGCGATTTCCTCGTTGGGGGAGAGCATCTCGCACAAAAACGGCTTTGCCCCTTCCCAACGCGGCGCCACCAGGATGAGTGGACGGTCGGCGGGGGCAACGTCGACGTGCGGGGTATAGGACGAGGAAGTACGGGTTCCGATCATAGGTGTTGCTTTCGAATCTGAAGGTGACAGGGCGCATGAGAGGCGTGGGACAACACTTCCGATGAATTTGTTCCACGGGATGGCTGCTTAGTGGCCCTTAATGGAGTTGAGGAAGTCCTGGGCGCGCTTGGTCTGGGGGTGGTCGAAGAACTTGTCGGGTGTGCCGGTTTCCACGATCTGGCCGTCGGCCATAAACACGACGCGGTCGGCCACGCGGCGGGCGAAGTTCATCTCGTGCGTGACGACGATCATCGTCATGCCCTGCTGGGCCAGGCGAACCATGACCTCGAGCACCTCGTTGATCATCTCGGGATCCAGCGCGCTTGTGGGCTCGTCAAAGAGCATGGCCTTGGGCTGCATGGCAAGCGAGCGGGCGATGGCTACGCGCTGTTGCTGGCCGCCCGAAAGCTGTGCGGGTATCTTATCGGCCTGCTCGGCCACGCCCACGCGGCTCAGCAGGTCCATGGCGCGCTCGCGGGCCTCGTCCTTGGAGACGCCCAGCACGTCGACCGGTCCCAGCATGACGTTCTGCAGTACGGTCATATGTGCGAACAGGTTGAACTGCTGAAACACCATGCCCAGCTCGGCGCGCATGCGGGCAAGATCCTTGCCTTCCTGCGGCAGGGGCTCGCCCTCGATGAGGATCTCGCCCGAGTCGATGGTCTCCAGGCGGTTGATGGTGCGGCACATGGTCGACTTGCCCGAGCCCGAGGGGCCGATCACAACGACGACCTCGCCGCGGTCGACCGAGAGATTGATGTCGTTGAGGACGTGTAGATCGCCATAGTGCTTATCGATGTGCTTGAGCTCGATTAACGGCTGATTGCCGGTGAAAGAGGTGCTCTGTGCCATGGTGCTCGGCTCCTTATGCTTTGAGAACGTGGGTACTTAGCGGATGATGGTCGCGCCAGTGCGCTGCGAAACGTAGACGGCGGCCTTGTTGATCGCGACGTTGATGAGGATGTAGATGACCGCGATTACCAGGTAGACCGACACGAGGGCGTCGTAGTTGGTAATGAGCACGCGGGCATTTTGCATGAGGTCGGGGTAGCTCACCACATAGGCGACGGTGGTGTCTTTGACTACGACCACAAGCTGCGAAATCAACGACGGAATGATAAACCGAATAGCCTGCGGCAACACGATTTTAAAGGTGATTTTAGCTTTGGAGAGGCCGAGTGCCTGGGCTGCCTCGACCTGGCCGCGCGGCACGGCGTTGACGCCGGCGCGGAAGATCTCGGCGAGTACGCCGGCGGCAGCGAGCGCGACGGGAAGCGTGAGCATCCAAAACGACGGCAGCGCGATCTTGTACTGGGGCAGCACCAAAAAGAAGAAGTAAATGAACAGCAGGCTCGGTACGCCGCGGAAGAAATCGGTGAGCAGGCGGCAGACCAGCTGGAGCGGTTTAATGTCGCTGGTGCGGCCGAGCATAAGGGCTAAGCCCAGCACCAGCGCGATGGCGCCAGCGGTGAGTGCGACTTTAACGGTGCCCTCAAAGCCGGCAAGCAGGAACTTCCAGGTGGTGAGGTGCGTAAAGAAATACCAATAGTGGACCGAAAGCTGACCGGTCACATAAAAGCGCTGCAGCACCAGGACGGCGAGCGCGGCGACGGCAACGAGCGAGATAGCGGTGCCGATGCGAATCTTGGCGCGCATCTTGGGGCCGGGAGCCTCGTAGAGCGCATCGCGCATGGTGAGCGCGGAGGTGGAGTGCTTGCTCATCGGAGGATCCTCACCTTCTTATCGATGTAGTTGCCAATGTGGCTCACCACAAAGGCCGTGCCCAGGTAGCCGAGCGCCGAGATAAAGAACGCGGCGACGCCTCCGAGCGAGCGCGTGTTGATGTAGCTCACCACGCCGGTGAGCTCCTGCGGTTTAAGCGGCACCTGGCTGCCGAGCGCGGTGGTGAGCATGACGGCGATAAAGAGGTTGGTCATGGGCAGCACGCTCGAGCGCAACGCCTGCGGAATCACGATCTTGGCGAGGATACGGCTAAAGCTCATGCCCAGCGAGCGGGCGGCTTCCACCTGACCGACGCCGACGGTGTTGATGCCGCTCATAAAGTTTTCGGAGCCAAAGGCCGAGCCCAAAAGGACCGTGGCGACGATAACGCAGGTTCGATAGGGCAGGACGACCTTGAGCGGCGGCAGCGCATAGACGACGATGATGAGCAGTGCGATGCCGGGGATGTTACGGAAGACCTGGACATACAGGTCGCCAAAGACGCGCAGCGGCTTGAGCGGCGACACGCGCATCACGGTGACGGCGACGGCCAGCACCATGGCGATGACAAACGACTCAAGTGTCATGCCCCAGGTTGCTAGCAGCGCGTCGATATAGTTCTGGCCATAAAGCGACCAGAGTTCGGAGAGACTCATGCGGACCTCCCGCCGATAAGGAAAGGGGCCCCCGTGTGTACGGAAGCCCCGACAACTCAGTGAGGAAACAGTTTACCGCAATAAAGCGCATCGTGCGTTTCCATATGGTTTCATTGTGGCCGTTACCAGGCTCGCTGCCTAGGCGCCGACCTCGGGCAGCTCGGGAACATTGGTGTCGCCCGTACGGTCGCCGATGCAGATCTGCCACAGCTTGGTCCAGGTGCCGTCGTCCTCGATCTTCTTAAGGAAGTCGTTGACAAAGGCGACGCCGTCGGAATCAAGCGGCAGGCCGATGCCGTAGGGCTCCTGGTTGCCGAAGGGCTTGCCGGCGATCTTGTACTTACCGGGCTCGCGGACCAGGGAGCTCTGCTGCATGTTGTTATCGATGACGTAGGCGTCAACGCGGCCCTGCTGGAGTGCCTGGCGAGCCTCCTCGTCGGTCTTGAACTCCTGCTGGCTGGCCTTGGGGGCAAACTCCTCCAGGATAGCGGGGCCGTTGGAGCCGGACTGGACGGCGACGTTCTTATCGGCCAAGTCGTCGACGCTCTTGATGTCGTCGTTGTCGGCGAGCACCAGGATGGCCTGCTGCGTGTAATAGTAGGGGCCGGCGAAGGAGACGAGCTTCTTGCGCTCATCGGTGATGGTGTAGGTGGCAAAGACGGCGTCGACCTGGCCATTCTGCAGCACGGACTCGCGCGTGTCGGAGGTCACTTGCGTGATCTCGACCTTGTTCTCGCCCAGGATGTAGTTGGACAGGAGCTGTGCGATGCCGGCATCGAAGCCGCGGGTCTTGCCGTCCTTCTCGTTGAGGAGGGAGAAGAGCGTGGAGGTCTGGACGCTGCCGATCTTAAAGACACCGGCATTCTTGACGGCCGTGGCCCAGGTGCTGGCGGCGATGGCATCGTCGTCGGCCTTGGGGCCGTTATCGACGAGCTTGTCGAATGCCTTGGCGTCGAGCGTGGTGGAGGCCTTGGTGTCATCAGAGCTCTTGGAAGAGGCGGCGGAGCCCTTGTCGGCTTCGGCGCTGGTGTCGGAGCAGCCGGCAAGACCAAGGCCGGCGACGGTTGCGAAGATGGCGGCGACAAAGCCGCGGCGGTCGAGAACGACCTGCTGGGAGAGGTTCTTGCTCATAGGAGAACACCTTTCTCAAAAAATCCTAGTGGTTGAGTAGAGTTATACCCTATTGCGCTCAGATGGGTCAACACGAAATAACTCAGAAACATACTTACCTTATGGGTTATTCTGCCTGCCAAAAAGGGACAGGTTTATTTTGGCAGGTTTTATCTGGGCAAACGACGGTTATTGCAGCCGGGACGCTACCTTTTAGCCGGGGCAGGCGCTCGCAGCGGTCGCTATAATGGCGGCAACGCGACACATATATAAGTAAGGAGATCGCGTATGAACGGTTATTCGTTTTTCGCACCGACCAAGGTGTTGTTTGGCGCGGGCAAGTTGGGCGAGCTGGGTGCGCAGAAGCTGCCCGGCACCAAAGCGCTCATCGTTACCACCGGCGGCAATTCGGTTAAGCGCTTTGGATATCTGCAGCGCGTGGAGGCGGAGCTTGACCGCGCCGGCGTGGCGCACGAGCTGTTCGACCGTATTGAGCCCAACCCGCTGCGCGAGACTGTCAACGCGGGTGGCTGGATGGCGCATACCCATGGCTGCGACTTTGTCCTGGCACTCGGCGGCGGTTCGGTCATGGACGGCAGCAAGGGCATCTGCGCGGTGGCGACCAACCCGCATACCGATGCCGAGGGCAACGAGTGCCCCGGTGACATCTGGGACTTTGTGAATGGGGGCACTGCGCTCGGCCTGCCGATCCCCAACGATCCGCTGCCGCTTGTCTGCGTGACCACCACGGCGGGTACCGGCTCCGAGGTCGATGCGGGCGGTGTCCTGTCCTGCGAGGAACATGACGAGAAGCTTCGTCTGGGCGATCCGCGCCTGTTCCCGGTGCTTTCGATCGTCGATTCCGAACTCATGGTGAGCGTCCCAGCGCGTCTGGCCGCCTATCAGGGATTCGACGCCCTGTTCCATTGCGTTGAGTGCTACATCTCAAATACCAACACGCCCATGGGTGACATGGTTTGCCGCGAAGGCATCCGCCGTGCCGCCGCGGCACTGCCTGCGTGCGTCAATAATGGCGATGACCTGGAGGCGCGCTCGAGCCTCGCGTTTGCCAACACGCTCGGCGGTTATGCCATGGATGCCTCGGGCACCACGGGCTCGCATGGTCTTGAACATGGCATGAGCGCGCATCATCACGACTTACCGCACGGCGCCGGCCTCATCATGATCGCCCGCGCCTATCACACGTGGATGATCGATCACGGCGCCGCACCCGAGCGCTATATCGACATGGCACGCCTGATGGGCAATGCTACCGCCAGCGATCCGCACGATTTTGTAGTTGAGCTCACGCGCCTGATGGAGGCCTGCCATGTGGCCGACCTTGCCATGAGTGAGTGGGGGATTGCGGACAAAGAGCTGCCGGCCATTGCGCACAATGCCCTGACGACCAACGGCGTCCTGTTCAGCCACGATCCCGTGACGCTGACCGACCCCGACGTCGTCGAAATTCTCAAGAACAGCTACCGCTAACTACCACAAAGGTGCCACTTTGGCGGTTCGTCTTAATCTGTAACAGTCAGACGAGGAAATGGGTCCTAACTGTTACAGATCGAGATTATCTCCTTAGGGGAATTCGAATGTCTCAATCTGTAACATCTGGACGGCCAAAAGGTCTCTATCTGTTACAGATTGAGACAAAGGTCAGGGACTAAGACGTCTTGTCTAGATCTGTAACAGTTAGACGGGAATTCGGGCCCTAGATGTTACAGATTGAGATAATCGCGCCGCGAAAACAAAAACCTCCGCAGGGGTGCTTTCCTTGCGGAGGCTTTCTTACGCGTTGAGTAGTTTCACGGTTTCGGCGGCCATGTTCTCGACCGTCATGCCGTTCTGAGCGAGCAGCTCGTTGGGGTCGTAGCGGTCGGGGAAGCCCTTGGCGATGCCGAAGGTGCGCGCGCGCAACGGCGTGCATGCCAGATAACATGCCACGCGCTCGCCCCAGCCGCCGTCCAAGATGCCGTCCTCGAGGGTGACGACAACGCGATGCTCGACGGCAAGGCTGTCGAGGAACTCGCGGTCAAGCTCGGTTGCAAAGCGCGGGTTGACGAGCGTGGCCTCGATACCGTACTCGGCGGCCAAGCGGTTTGCCACGCGCTCGCCCAGCTCAAAGAAATCGCCGAGCGCGAGCACGGCCACATCGCGGCCCTGACGCACAACGTTGTAGCGCGCAACGCTGTAATCGGTGTCCTCGGCAGGCGCCAGATCGGGGCGGCTTACCAGGCCGATGCCCGGTACGCGGATCGCCGCGGGATGCTCGCGATGGTCGAGCGACCAGCTCAGCATGGACAGGTATTCCTCCATGCAGGTCGGCGCCAAGTAGCGCATGTTGGGAAGACCGCCCAGCATGGAAATATCAAAGAACGAGAGGTGCGTCTCGGATGTGGTGCCAAAGATCGACGCGCCAAATACCAGGATGGTCGCCGGCATATCGTTGAGGCACAGGTCGTGCCACAGTTCGTCGTAGGCGCGCTGCAAAAACGTGCCGTACACACCAAAGACTGGCTTGGCGCCCGAGCGCGCAAGCGCGGTGGCAAAGGTCACGGCGTGCTCCTCGGCAATGCCCACATCGATGAACTGTTTGCCGGCGGCAGCGCGAAGCTCGGGTGTAAAGCCCATGATGTAGGGCGTGGCGGCCGTGATGCCCACGACCTGCGGATCGCGTTCGATGGCGGCGCTGAGCGCCTCGCCCGTAATGTCGGCATAGGTGCGCGGCGCAGGCTCGCTCGGATGGCCCGGGCAGAGCTTGCGCCCAGTTGCCATGTCAAACGGACCCACGTGGTGCCAGTGCTCCGGGTCGCTCTGGGCCGGCTCAAAGCCCTTGCCCTTGGCGGTGGAGACGTGCAGCACGATGGGACGATCGACATCGCGCAGTTCCTGCAGCGCGTCGACGAGGGCCAACACGTCGTTACCGGCGTCCAGATAGCGGTAGTCGAGCCCCATCGCGCGGAAAACGTTGCGCTCACAGGTGCCGTTGCTGGCGCGCAGTTCGGCCAGATTGCGATAGAGGCCACCGTGGTTCTCGGCGATGGACTGGTCGTTATCGTTGACGATGATGATCAGGTTGCTGTCGAGCTCGGCGGCATTGTTAAAGCCCTCAAACGCCAGGCCGCCCGAAAGCGAGCCGTCGCCAATAACGGTAATGACGTTATATGTGTCACCCGCCAGGTCGCGCGCGTGGGCAAGGCCGCAGCCCAAGCTTATCGAGGTCGAGGTGTGACCCATGGCAAACAGGTCATGCTCGGACTCGTCGGGATTGGCAAAGCCAGAGGCCTCACCATAACGCTCCGGGTCGATATAGGTGTACGCGCGCCCGGTTAGCGCCTTGTGGGCGTAGGTCTGGTGCGACACGTCAAAGACAATCTTGTCGGTGGGGGAGTTAAACACGCGATGGAGCGCGACCGTAAGCTCAACGACGCCCAGGTTGGGGGCAACGTGTCCGCCGACAGCGGCGGAGCTTTCGAGGATGGCGTGGCGAATCTCGCTGCAGAGCTGCGGGAGCTCGGCGCGATTGAGAGCCTTGACGTCCTCGGGCGTTGTCGTTTGCGTAAGCAGCATCGTTGTGGGTTACTCCATGCGAATCGAGCGCCGGCGCTCCCTCGGCCGGCACAATTGCACAAGACAGTCTCGCACATTTTGGCGTTTGATATGTGACGGCGGCGCGGTAATTCGCCAACTGGTGGGGCAAAACGTTTTGTCCGATGCCATACTGATAGATTCAATGATGATTCTATTCAATGCGTGCAGACCGTGGATTGCCACCGTGAGCCGCTGGAAGGAGGCAGCATGTCCGATGCCGATCGTGCCGAGAGAATCGCGCACGAGGTCGACTGTGCCGCCCGTCAGCTGGCCCAGGTGGGCCGTTTGGATCTGACACGCGAGTTTATCCAGCATGGTGATGTGACGGTCTATGCGCACGTGACTTCGGTAGCGCGGGCGAGCCTGTCCTTTGCCGAGCACTTGGGCCGTGCTGGCATTTCGGTCGACCGTACCTCGTTGCTGCGCGGAGCCCTGTTACACGATTACTTTCTCTATGACTGGCACGATCCCGACCCAAGCCATCGGCTGCATGGCTTCCGCCACCCGTTTTTTGCCCTGGCACGTGCGGAGGAAGATTTTGAGCTGACGCCGCGCGAGCGGAATATTATCGTGCGGCATATGTTTCCGCTGGTGCCGGTGCCGCCGACGTGTCGTGAGGCATGGATTGTGTGCCTGGCAGATAAATGGTGCGCGCTGCACGAGACGGTCGCCGGCCGTCTGCGGCACAAGGACGAGGCGGACGATGGCGCGAGCAGCGAATCGAGCGAAAAGAGGAGAGGGTAGACGTTGGGAACCACGATCGACATGGCATTTGACGGCGCGACGCTTGCCGCCTGCCCGCTTTCGGCACTGGTGCTCTCGTTTGCCTTCTACGGTTTTTGCGGCTGGGCGTGGGAGTCGACGGTCTGCGCCATGCTCAATCACGGACGATTTGCCAATAGCGGCTTTTTGCTGGGGCCGTGCTGCCCCATCTATGGCGCGGGCGGCATTGCCTGCTGGCTGTTGTTGCGCGGAATTCCTGACGCGTCGAGCCAGTTTGTCGCTGCAGCGCTTGTATGCAGCGTGATTGAGTACAGCGTAGGCGTGCTGTTGGAAAAAACAACAGGCGCGCGCTTTTGGGATTATTCGCACCTGCCGTTTAATTTGCATGGCCGCATCTGTCTGTACTGGGCCTGCGCGTTTGGCTTGGGTTCGTTGTGCATTTGTCGCGTAGTGGAACCGGCGGTGTTGGGCCTGCTCGCCCATCTGCCGGTCTTGATTGTTCGTTTGGCCGCCTTTGTCGTTGCAGTTGCAATGATCGTCGATGCGATTTGCTCGCTGGCCAGTTGGCGCCGCCTGTCCGATCAGCTGGAGCGTGTGCGTGCCGACCTTGCCGACCGCATCAATGAGTCACTTGCCGACGCGTCCGACTCCATGCTCGAGCGCATTCCCGATTCGACGATTGACTCGGTGGCGCAGACGCATATCCGCAGCCGCGCCGTTAACGCGTGGCTGGCCGAGCTGGGCGACGCGGCGCTCGATGCCCTACGTGAGAAGGCTTCGATGCCGACGTTTATCTCGGACGGTGCTCGCGGCCTGGCACTCGCTGCTCGCCGCGTGGCCGATGCCGCGCCGAGCGTGCCTCGTCCGTCGCTCGCCTGTCTCCGTGCCGGCAGGCGTGCAAGCCGTCCGGTGCCGAGTGTGTCGCTCAGCCGTCGCGACCTGCGCTTCTTCAATGCTTTCCCGCGCTTGCGCATCAACCGCTACGAGGGCGTCATTCGTGCCACCGACCTTCGCGACCGCGCCCACGAGCTGTTTCGGCGCTAGCCGGGACGAGCGCCCTCGCGGCTCCCTTGCTCGCGTATTTCCCGTACGGTTCGCGCCCGTTGCCGCGCCGTTTCCAAGATTGCGGCACCGTTTCCATTCGACAACGCAGCGTTTGACTTATCTGCAACGCCGCCCGCACCGGCGCCGTTGGAGACGGCAAGATTTGGGTCGAGCCGGTCGAGGAGGTTATCCGCATCCGTACCGGCGAACAAGGCCCCACCGCGGTGTAGAATCAACCGCCTGCCATTCGCAACGTTAAAATACTGCAATGAGGCACAGGACTTGCGTTGTGGATGGGCAGATTATGGGTCGTAATAAATATCCCGAGGAGACGGTCGCGAAGATTCTCGACGCGGCGCTGGAGCTATTCTGCGCGCAGGGTTATGAGGGGACGAGCATTCAAGATATCGTCGACCGACTCGATGGCATGACCAAGGGTGCTGTCTATCATCATTTTAAGAGCAAAGAGGAGATTTTCAACGCCGCATTTGATCGGGCAATGGCTCCGGTTGTTGAGCGCCGTCGCTCAACGCTTGGTATCGGTAATATGACCGGAGCTCAAAAGCTCAAGCGACTGTACGCGCCCGAGTCCGTTATTCCGCAAATTGAGCTATGGGCACGCATACATCCTGCGGCAGATCCGGTAAAAAGCTCGCGGCTGCTGGCGATGCAGTACCAGGGTTCGTTTGACGAGTCGGCCGATGGCTATCTCCTGCCAGTGATCGAGGCGGGCATCGCCGACGGCTCCATTGCGTGTGAATGCCCGCGCGAAGCGGCGGAGGCGGTATCGTTGTTGGCGAATCTTTGGCTGCTGCCGCTGTTCCGTCCGCTTGAGACCAAGGATCGAATGCTTGCTCGCGCGCAATGTTTGGCGCAGATGGCGGCCGCGGTGGGGCTCGATTTGGGTAATGAAGTGCTCCAGACAACGGCTCAGATTTGGGACGTATGGAACCGTGCCGGGTGGTAAAATAGATACCGATAGTATGTAATAGATTTGAACGGGCAGCTCCGGCTGCCCTTTTCAAGTTGATAAATACATACTACTGGTATGTTTAGGGGGCGGACTTATGGCTGGAATGCGGAGGAGTAGCGTCTCGTTGGAATCAAAAACAGTGCGGTCAATTAGACTCACGGAGCTTCTGGTTGCGCAGCTTTGCGCGTATTCGATGCTGTCGGCGCTGTGCTTTGCGTATCCGCTTTACTTGTTCGATTGCAGCGGATCGTCCACGTTATATGGCGCCGTCGCGGCGATAGCGTTCGTGCCGGGCGTGCTTGCGACTCCGGCTGGCGGAATCTTGGCGGATCGCGGGAGACATCGCGGGGTTCTTGTGGTGCTCGGCATTGTTCTGATGGTTTCATCACTGTTGTTTATCCCCATGAAGCATTCGCTGCCTCTTACCGTTGTCGTGGTAGCAACGCTTTGCGTCCAATATGGCATCCAATCGCTGCTGAAACCGATGCTTCAAATTGAGACGGTGCGCATGACGGGCCAAGAAAAGGTTGAGCGTGCCACTGCGTTGGTCTCGCAGATAACCATGGCGAGCAATATCTTGGGGCCTGTAGTCGGGACGGCGGTCTATGGGTGCTTTGGTATCGATGCTCTATGCGAAACCGCGGCGGCGACGTTTGCGATTTCAGCTTTCTTGTTTGGGGTCGCACTCAAGCAAAATGCCTCATCTGAAACGATGGGAGACGGCGCGACTCGTACGACATGTCGAAACGATTTTCGGGAGTCGATTCGGTACCTGTTTCAAAACGCATCATTGCTCGTTGTATTTTTACTTGCGGCTGTTTTAAACCTTGCGTTAGTTGGGTTAACGATTGGTGCCCCCGTTATTGTTGTAAAGCACCTCGGAATGCAGTCATCCTTTGTTGGGATTATTGAGGTGGCTATGGGCTTGGGTGGTCTTGTCGGCAGTGGTGTGGTCGGTATGAGGCCGCATCGTTTCTCTTTCAAGGGCATATGTCGATATGTTGCGATGATCTGTTTTGGAGTCGTGCCGATTATTGTCACGCTACTGAGCGGTCCTGATGAATTAGCGTTTGCTGCGCTTGCGGCCGGCTCGGCATGGGTTATGGCGTGGGCAAGCATTACATCGGTCGAAATCGTTTCATTCGTTCAGCGGTCAGCGCCAAAGGAACTCTGCGGGAAAGTGCTGGCACTCGTTTATATGACGCTTTCCTGTGCAACGCCTATTGGCCAATTGGTTTACGGGCTCGCATACGATCGATGGACTCCGGCGATTGTATTCGCAGGCATGTTGGCGGTGCTGACGTTGACGACGGTGCTGTTTTATCGGCTGAAAAGTCGCTTGTGGCGATTGTCTTAAGGCGCTGGGGCACCGTGAATGAGCGGAAGTATTGTCTCGCCGCGCCGGGATGTCATTGTTCGGGCATGCCTCTCCTTCGTCTACAATATCGTGCAGACGAAGGAGGGGCATGCCCATGATCAAGATGTTTGCGAGTGACTTAGACGGAACGCTGCTGAACGCTCTGCACGAGGCAGATGGGACCATCCGCCGTGCCATTCGCGAGCTGACCGAGGCTGGCCTGCATGTGGTTCCCGCGACCGGACGCTCGACGCTACCGATCGGCGAGCATGGCTTTACGGGCCTGGCGCTTGACGCCTGCTGCTCCAATGGGTCCATCGTGCGCGACAGCCATGGCGAGGTGCTCAAGACCTGGACCATCGACCCACAGATTACCGAGGAGCTGCTCAAGGAGTTCCCGGATATTTGTTTTGACTGCTCCACGCCCGATGGCATGTTCTCGAGCGGTTCGTTCGAGATGCACCAGGCGGGTTTTAAGAAGGACAGCCCTATCAAGCGCATCGTGATGCGCGGTATGCGTGCACGTGGCGGGTACCACGAGGAACAGTATTTCGACCAGTCGATCGGTGACATCCTGCGCCACGATGTGTGCAAGATCAACTGCCGCGTGATCTTGCCCGAGCTGGAGAGCGACCTTAAGGCATATTTGGCCGAGCGATCGGACCGCGTGGTCAACGCGCCGTTCGATCCGGTGATGTTCGAGATCACGGACGTGGCGTGCAACAAGGGCGAGAGTGTGGCCTGGCTGGCGGGCTACTACGGCATTGCCGAGGATGAGGTCGCGGTCTACGGCGACGGCGGCAATGACATAGCCATGCTCAAGCGCTTCCGTCACAGCTATGCCACCAAGAATGGCAGTGACGCGGCAAAGGCCGCCGCGAGCGCGACCATCGGCAGCTGCATGGTCCACGCCGTCCCCAAGCACATGCTCGCCACCATGCATAAGCAGAACTCTCGCACCATCATCGAATAATGTGACAAAGGGACTGCTCCTTTGTCGCATGGGAGATGCCGGCTTTTGGCGTATGGGACTGTTACGCTTTCGCCACCAACAAATATCGAGTTATTCGGCCTGTCGGAGGTCGTTAAATGGCTAAAGATGCCCTCTCAGGAACATTCATGCCTCTAATGGTGTTTGATTCGGTGACGTAAGTGAGCAAATGGGCATGTATGCGCTCAAATAAGGACAAAAACTCTCAGATAATCCCGGCGGTGCATTTATACAGAACCAGCAGCGTGGCCGAATAACTCGAAAAATGTAGGTAGCAGTTCGGCGATAAGCTCGGGTATGGCAAAGGAACTGTTCCTTCGCCATACTCGAGCTCCGATCTTCTGAAATGCGAACAAACATTCGCATATCTAACTGCGCTTTGATAGAATCGGTATCGTTGACGGCAGTTCCATGTGCCGGGCAGCGCCCTCCATCTGATGGGAGGTGATGCCCATGACCGATTTGATTGATTTCGTGAGGCTTCTGACCGCTTTGGTCTCGCTTCTCACGATGCTTATCGGGCTTTCCGAGGCACTCAAGCAGCGTTCGAAGCAACGTAAAAGGGGTCGCCGCCGCTAAGGCGTTGACCCCTTAATCCAAGCAACGGCGCTGCCCAGCTTAGCAGAACTTGGGCTGCCGTCGACACCATTCTACCCACGAATGACATTTTGGACAATCGGTAATGCCGCTCCAAAAGACAGGCGGGTTGTGGCAAAGGGACAGTCCCTTTGCCACAACCCAAATATTGCCTTTACGTGTTGATGCACACGGTGTGCAATAATACTCGCACTGTGCAATAGCGCACAGGCTGAGTAACAAGGAGGACGCTTGTCCCAGCTCGAGAAATGCGATCGCCGGTCCCTTCGCTCGCAGCGTGCCCTTCGCCAGGCGCTTGCCGGCGAACTTGCCGAAAGCGGCGATCTTTCGCGCATTAATGTCGCGTCGCTCACCGAGCGCGCTGGCCTTACGCGCCGCACGTTCTATTCGCACTACCGCGATATCCCCGACTTTATCAATCAAATCGAGGACGGCTTGCTGGCCGAGATCCGTGAACGCATTGAGCTCATCATCGCAGCTCAGCTGCCTGATCTCTATCACAACATCGATGAGCTCGAGCCGGCGCCCGGTTCGGTTGAGCTGCTGCGTTATCTTGCGGCCAACCGCGACTTAATCGGTGCGCTGCTGGGCCCGGGCGGCGATCAGGCCTTCATTAAAAAGATCATCGACACCGCCCGCGAGGCCGTGGTGCCGCGTGCGCAGACGGGTATTTTGGGCCTGGCGCTGGGCACATTCTTTGACTACTACGTCACCTACGTCGTGAGTGCCGAGGTCGGTCTGATCCAGCGCTGGTTTGAGCGTGGGCTCACCGAATCGCCCGAGGCCATGGCACGCATTATGACGGTGCTCGCTTTTGTGCGCCCTGGTGACCTGTATGGCCAACCCATCGATATCAACGTGCCGGAATACGGCATGAAGCTATTGAACTTGCAGCTCGAGGACGCGGCCGACACCGCCGCAACCGTCGAGTCCAACAACTAAGAGGAGAGACAATGAGCAAACTCGTCGAGGGCATTAAGGACCGCATGGTCGCTGCCGCACGCGAGGCCGCGCCCACCGTGATGGACGCCGCGCAGAAGGCCGCGACCGCCGCTGCCGAGAAAGTTGCCGAGGCAGTTGCCGAGGCCAAGAACGCGGCAGGGGAGACGTCCGTCGCTATTGAGTCCGCCACCGCCGCTGAGCCCGTAGCCGCCGCCCACGCCCCCGAAGGCGCGATCTTCAACCCCGAGAACGCTCGTGGCAACCTGCACCTGGGCATCGACGTGGGCTCCACCACCGTTAAGCTTGCCGTGCTCAACGACGACAACCAGATCGTCTACGCCAAGTACCAGCGCCACCACACCGACGTCCGTGCCTGCGCCCGCGACCTGTTCGAGGGCGCTGCGACCGTGTTGCCGACGGCCCAAATGACCTGTGCCATTACCGGCTCGGGCGGCCTGCTGCTGTCTCAGTGGCTCAACCTGGAGTTTGTCCAGGAGGTCATTGCCAGCAAGCGCGCCGTCGAGATCCTTATCCCGGCCACCGATGTCGCCATCGAGCTGGGCGGCGAGGACGCCAAGATCATCTACTTTGACAACGGTATCGAGCAGCGTATGAACGGCACCTGCGCCGGCGGCACGGGCGCCTTCATCGATCAGATGGCAACCCTGCTGCACACCGACGCGAGCGGCCTCAACGAGCTCGCGGCCAACGCCACCACCATCTATCCCATCGCCAGCCGCTGCGGCGTCTTTGCCAAGACTGACGTGCAGCCGCTGCTTAACGAAGGCGCCCGCCCCGAGGACGTGGCGGCCTCCATCTTCCAAGCCGTCGTGACCCAGACCATCTCGGGCCTGGCGTGCGGCCGCCCCATCCGCGGCAACGTCGCCTTCCTGGGCGGCCCGCTGCAGTACCTCTCCGAGCTGCGCCACCGCTTCTACCTCACGCTCAATCTGGACGAGGAGCACCGTATCGTGCCCCAAAACGCTCACCTGTTTGTGGCGAGCGGCGCCGCCATGGCGCACGAGTCCAACAAGCTCAGCACGTTCCCGCAGCTCATCGAGGCCATCGACAGCTTGGGTGACACGCAGGGTGCCGAGGTCGAGCGCCTTGATCCGCTCTTTGCCACCGACGAGGACTTTGCCGAGTTCAAGACCCGCCACGACGCCGAGGTCGTCCCCAAGGGCAAGCTCGATGGCTACACCGGCCGCGTGTTCATCGGCATCGACGCCGGCTCCACCACCATGAAGGCCGCGCTCGTGGGCGAGGACGGCCAGCTGCTGCACACCTGGTACGGCAACAACAACGGCGACATCCTGGGCACGGCCAAGGTCATCATGGCCGATTTCTACAACCACATCCCCGCCGGCTGCACCATCGGCCACGTGACCACCACGGGCTACGGCGAGGCGCTGCTCATCGAGGCCCTCAAGGCCGATTCCGGCGAGATCGAGACCGTTGCGCACCTGCGCGGCGCCAAGGCATTCCTGCCCGGTGTCGAGTTTATCCTGGACATCGGCGGCCAGGACATGAAGTGCCTGCGCGTCAAGGACGGCGTGATTGAGCACATCATGCTCAACGAGGCCTGCTCGTCGGGCTGCGGCAGCTTTATCGAAAGTTTCGCCGTGTCTATGAACATGGACGTGCGCGCGTTTGCCGACGCCGCCATTCATGCCAAGGCTCCGGTCGATTTGGGCAGCCGCTGCACGGTCTTTATGAATTCGCGCGTCAAGCAGGCACAAAAGGAAGGCGCCACGGTGGGTGACATCGCGGCCGGCCTGTCCTATTCCGTCATCAAGAATGCCCTGTTCAAGGTCATTAAGCTGCGCGACCCCAAGGAGATCGGCAGCCAGGTGATCGTCCAGGGCGGCACCTTTATGTCCGATGCCACGCTGCGCGCGTTTGAGCAGCTCACCGGCGTTCATGCCGTGCGTCCCGACATCGCCGGCTGCATGGGCGCCTACGGTGCGGCCCTGCTCGCCCGCGATCGCGCCGGCGCCGACGGCACTTCGACCATTCTTTCCGCCGAGGACATCGCGCACCTCACCGTGACGCAAAAGCATGTCCGCTGCGGCCGTTGCTCCAACAACTGCCAGCTCACCGTCAACGATTTTGGCGGCGGCAGGCGCTTCATTACCGGCAACCGCTGCGAGAAGGGTGCCGGCCACAAAAAGCAAAAGACCGAGGCCCCCAACCTCTTCAAAAAGAAAAACGAGCTGCTCTTTAACCGCGAGGTGCTGAGCCCCGACGAGGCCCCGCGCGGCACCGTCGGCATCCCCCGTGCGCTCAACATGTACGAGAACTACCCCTTCTGGCACGCGTTCTTTACGCGCCTAGGCTTTAGCGTGCAGTTGTCCGACCAGTCGAGCAAGAAGACCTACCAGGCGGGCATCGAGTCCATGCCGTCCGAGAGCGTGTGCTATCCGGCCAAGATGAGCCACGGCCACGTGATGAACCTCATCGACCGCGATGTCGACTTCATCTGGATGCCGTGCGTGCGCTGGGAGCGCAAGGAGGATCCGACCGCCGGCAACTGTTACAACTGCCCCATCGTCATGAGCTACCCTACGGCGCTGGCGCTCAATATCGACGAGATCCGCGAGCAGAACATCGAGTTCCTGTATCCGTTTGTGCCGTATCACGACAAGACCGAGCTCAAGCGCCGCCTGTACCAGGTGCTCGCCGTCGACCGTGTGGCCGATGCTGAGGCCGGTCGCGGTCGCGTACGCGGTCCCAAGATCACGCGCTCCGAGGTCGATGCCGCCGTCAACGCCGCCTTTGAGGCCGATGCGCGTTTCCACGAGGACATCCAGACCATGGGCGAGGAGGCTCTTAAGTGGGTCGAGGACCACGGCGGTCACGGCATCGTACTCGCCGGCCGTCCTTACCACAACGACCCCGAGATCAACCACGCCCTGCCCGAGCTTATTTCGAGCTTTGGCTTTGCGGTCTTTACCGAGGATTCGCTCGCGCATCTCGTGAAGCCCGAGCGCCCGATCCGCGTCGTCGACCAGTGGATGTACCACAGCCGCCTGTACGCCGTCGCCCGCTTTGTGACGATGCGCAACGACCTGGACCTGATCCAGCTCAACTCCTTCGGCTGCGGTCTCGATGCTCTGACCACCGACCAGGTGCAGGAGATTCTGGAGGCCAGCGGCAAGATCTACACCGTGCTTAAGATCGATGAGGTATCCAACCTAGGTGCCGCGCGCATCCGCATCCGCTCGCTCATGGCCGCGCTTAAGGACCAGGAGGCCGAGCGCTTGGCCGAGGCCACGGCCGCGGGCGAGGCCTACGAGCAGGGTGTTGCCGCGCCGGTGGCGCCCTCCACGGATGCCCCCGCGTTCGCGAGCCGCAAGTACACGTTTGAGGCTCAGCGCGAGAGTGCTTCGACCGCGTGGCCCAAGGTACCCTTTACCGAGCAGATGCGCGAGGAGGGCTACACCATCCTGTGCCCGCAGATGGCGCCGATTCACTTTGACCTGGTCAAAGAGGTGTTCCGCGGTGCCGGCTACAACTTGGAGCTGCTGCCCTCGACTGACCACGATGCCGTCGAGGCCGGCCTGCGCTACGTGAATAACGACATCTGCTATCCGTCGATCCTGGTGACGGGTCAGATCATGGAGGCCATTGAGAGCGGTCGGTACGACCTGTCCAAGACGGCCGTGGTTATCAGCCAGACCGGCGGCGGCTGCCGTGCCACTAACTACATCGCGCTCATTCGCAAGGCCCTGCGCGAGAGCGGCCACCCCGAGATTCCGGTGATCTCGCTTTCGGCCGTGGCGCTCGGCGAGGATAACCCCGGCTTTAAGATTACGCCGGCGCTGCTTAAGCAGGCCGTGTACGCGGTGCTCTTTGGTGACGTGATGATGCAGATGCTCTACCGCTGTCGCCCGTACGAGGCCACGCCCGGTGCCGCCAACGCGCTCTACGAGGAGTACATGGCGCGTGCCCGCAAGCTGGCGCCCAAGTTTAACCGTCACAACTACACCAAGCTTGCGCGTGAGGCCATCCGCGCGTTCGATACCATGCCGCTTGTGGGCAAGGGCACCAAGCCGCGCGTGGGCGTGGTCGGCGAGATCTTGGTCAAGTTCCACCCCACGGCCAACAACCACGTGGTCGATGTCATCGAGCGTGAGGGCTGCGAGGCTGTGGTACCGGGCCTGCTCGACTTCTTCCTGTACTCCATGAGCAACGCCGAGCTGCAGAAGGACGAGCTGGGAAGCTCTGCCACTACGCGCGCGGGCATGCAAGCGCTCATCAAGCTTGTGGACTGGATGCGCACGCCGGTGGAGGAGATGCTCGAGAAGTCCCGCCGCTTTGAGGCGCCCGAGCGTATCGGCACCATGGCGGACAAGGCCCGCACGGTGCTTTCGGTGTGCAACAACATGGGCGAGGGCTGGTTGCTCACGGCCGAGATGCTCGACCTGATCGACCACGGTGCGCCCAACATCATCTGCACACAGCCCTTCGCGTGCCTGCCCAACCACGTGGTGGGTAAGGCTGTGATCAAGGAACTGCGCCGTCAGCACCCCGAGAGCAACATTGTCGCGGTGGACTACGATCCCGGTGCGTCCGAGGTCAACCAGCTCAACCGTATTAAGCTCATGATCAGCGTGGCCAAGGAAAACCTGCGCGCCGGCAAGGGCTTTAAGCTCGAGAAGGTGGCGCCGCTCGCGATGGACGAGGTTACCGGCCAGATGCGTGCCCACGACGGCTGCGCGAGCTGCGGCTCGGTCGACGAGAGTGCCGTGGCGTCGGTCGCTGAGCGCCTGGGACGCGGCATTAAGAAGTAGCTGACCTGCTTCGAGTCGGATATAAGACAAACGGGTGGCAGCCGTACCGGTCACCACCCGTTTTTACTGGACATATGTTGCATAAATGGGCTTGTTGACGCCTTCGGCGGACTCGTATTTCAGAAGTGCGGGGAAAAACTCCAAGCCTCCGAGCACACTGCTCTTATGAGCTCTCGTTACCTGCGGTTTTGTTGCTAAAAAAGTCGGTCTGGTCGGCGAAGCTCAGTTTTTCACCGCACTTCCGAAAACGACGGTCCTGCGGCACGAAAAATGGCCTGTAAAGCCCTGAGATAATGAAAAGGCGTAGCCGTTCGCCGCAAGCAACCGTCCGTTTATAGAACCCACCTCCAGCGTGCAACCCTCTTACGGTTGAATAAATACACATCTATGGAATTACGTAAGAGAGGACCGTTCCATGAGCTACAAGACCGTTTGTGTTGCCGGTGGCGGCGTGCTGGGAAGCCAGATTGCCTTTCAGGCCGCCTACTGCGGCTTTGATGTGACGATCTGGCTGCGCAGCGAGGGCAGCATCGGCCGCACCCAGCCCAAGATCGATCATGTGCGCGAAGAGTACATCGCGGCAATCGAGGGCATGGCGGACGGCACGGGCGAGTGGTGCGCCGGTATCGCCGATAGCACCCAGCCCTTCGACAAGGAGGCGGCGCTCGCCGCCGTCGAGCGCGCCTACGCCACACTCAAGCTGGAGCTCGATCTTGCCAAGGCAGTGGCCGACGCCGACCTGGTCATCGAGTCTATGGCCGAGGATACCCAGGCAAAGATCGACTTCTACAAGAAGCTCGCCCCGGTTCTCCCGCAAAAAACCATCATCGTCACCAACTCCTCCACGCTGCTGCCGAGCACCTTTGCCAAGTACACCGGCCGTCCCGAGAAGTACCTGTCGCTGCACTTTGCCAACTCCATCTGGAAGAACAACATGACCGAGGTCATGGCGCAGGACCAAACCGACAAGCGCTACTTCGACGAGCTCGTCGACTTTGCCAACGACATCCGCATGCTTG
This sequence comes from Collinsella sp. BIOML-A6, assembly GCF_009875845.1. Lineage (NCBI taxonomy): Bacteria > Bacillati > Actinomycetota > Coriobacteriia > Coriobacteriales > Coriobacteriaceae > Collinsella > Collinsella sp. BIOML-A6. Next base: position 46,544 of record NZ_WWSL01000008.1, on the reverse strand, counting down.
CCCTGCCCGTTAACAAGGAAAAGAACGGCTACCTGCTCAATTCCATGCTGGTGCCGTGGCTGCTTTCGGGCCTGGACCTGTATGTCTCGGGCGTCAGCGACCCCAAGAGCATCGATCTCGCATGGACGCGCGGCACCGGCGCTCCCAAGGGGCCGTTCCGCGTGTTCGACACCGTGGGCATCCAGACGGCGTACAACATCGTCATGCAGTACCAAAAGGTGCCGGGCCTGGTGAGCCCGCTGCTCAAAAAGATGATGATGCCCTACAACTTTAAGGCCATGGCCTCCGTTCTCAAGAAAATGCTCGACGAAGGCAAGCTGGGTGAAAGCTCGGGCGAGGGCTTCTTCAAGTACTAAACGATTCTTTGGGGGGCGGACCGCGCCCCCAAAGCCGTGTTTCTGCGCCGTTGCAAGCTTAAGCTACCGCTCAGGGGTGTTTGTTAAGCTGCGGACCAATATTGGACAGGGCTGGGCAAACGCCATGGTATATGAGACAAGCGACGGTGGCATTCAAAGACGGTAACGATATGGAGTTGAGTGACAAAGACAGCGGGTTGCTCACGCGCCGAGCGGCTCTTGCGGGTGCGGCGGGCGCGCTAACGCTTGTCGGGACGGGGCTCATGGGCTGCTCCGCTGTCAGTGCCGGCGCAAGCGACGCATCTACCGCGAGCAATGAGCTCACCGACGAGCAAAAGAAGCTCCACAATCAGATCGTCGCGACCTACGACGTCGAGAAACATGCCGCCATCAAAGAGCAGCTCGATGCCGAATGCGCTGCAGGCGGCTACGACGAAACTGCCCCGTTTGTCAAAGCCGATCCCTTTGGTACCAACATCCTGAGTTGCTACGTCCGCTTTGAAACATCCCGCGCCGGCATCACTGCACATCGAACTCCACGCGATCGAGCTCGGGCACATTGAGGTCGATGAGCTTGCGGGCGACATGACGGTCGCGTGCCCCAAGCGCCTCGCTTGTCGTCACGTGGGCGACAATCTCGCGCTCGACAAGGCCCTCCTCGTCGCCTTCGGTAGCCGAGGTCTCGACGGCGACGGTGTAATCCTTAAAGCCCGGAAGCACCGCGGCGAGCTCGCGCGTAGTTTCGGTGACGCCGTAGCCGTCCTGCACGCCGGCCTGCGCCGAGCCAATGGACCTCGCGGTCATAACGATGCAGGGGATGGCAAAGACTACCGTGCCCACAATGATGCGGCGGCGCACCTTGCGCGATAGCTCGTCGACCTCGGCGTTTTCTTTGGCAGTCACAATACCGTCGCCGTTCAGGTCGCGCTTGAGCGGCACGCGCAAAAGAAGCAGCACGGCTTCGGTAGCCAGTGCGATAAAGACCACGTTGATGCCAAACTCATAAAGCGCCGAGAGAAACAGCGACCCGCTCGCGATGGCAATGCCGTAACCAGCCGCGCACAGGGGCGGCATGAGCGCGGTCGCCACGGCTACGCCGGCAATGAGTGTTGCGGGTTCCTGGTCGCGCGAGTTGCCCAGCCCGCCCGCAAAGCCGCCCGCGAGCGCGACGGCAAGGTCCCACACGGTCGGTGTCGAATTGTCGATGATGGCGGCCGTGGTGGTGCCAAGGGGCGAGAGCTTAAAGTACAACGTGGACGTGACCAGGCAAAAGGCCATCTGCAGAGCCAAGCCCGCGACGGCCTCGACGGCAATCTCGCGGTCGAGCGTGGCGATGCCGTATGCCATGGCAAGGACTGAGCCCATGAGCGGGCAGATGAGCATGGCTCCCACGATGGCGATGTCCGAGTCGATATCGAGGCCGATACTCGCGATGAGCATGGCGATGATGAGGATGCACAGGTGAGAGCCGGTCAGCCGCGCCCCGTTTACAAAGCGCTTGCGAATCACGTGGTAGGGCGCGCGACCCTCACGAATATTGAATGCCTGCTTTAGAAAGCGGCTTGCGTTCTCCATGGCCTCGCTATGGGCGGGGCGGATGCCATGGCGCCGATGATGGCGCTCGCGCAGTCGCTTGATCTGTTGTTTGTCGAGCTCCATGTTTACCCCATTCTGGCACGGGCCGCATATCCCGCCCGTCGCCCTTACTCTACACCGTGGCGGGCGGGGTGCTAGTTGGATGCCGGCTGGCAGGGCGGATGACGTAAGAACAAGCGTACATGGCAAACTGGACGCTGCCTCATGAAAATATGATTTACGAACGCCCTCATATGTGTCGAAATTGTGATGTCATGAGGTGTTAGTTTCAAAAACTTCGCCGGTGACCAATGTTGCGCAACAGAATTCAAAAATCAGCTCCTACATTTTGATGCGTATGGATACATCCGTGTCAAAGGGAGAAAGCCATGGCAAACTACAGTCCACAACACTTTGAGCCTCGGGCAAAGGCCGTCAACGTCAAGGGCGTTGCTAACCGTGCCGTCGCAACCGTTTTGACGGCGGGCCTCATCGCTCAGCCGCTCATGTCGCCGCTGGCGGCAATCGCCGCACCGTCAACCGATAACGGCGATTCTGTTCAGGGGGGTAGTTCTGTAGAGAACACCGTTGCCGCCGGTAACCAAGCGGTCGCAAAGACGGCTGCCCAGCTTGCCGAGGAGTCGGCAAAGCAACTCAAGGCCGCCCAGGAGGCCTACAACGCCGCCCAGAAGAAGGTTGATGCCGCAGCTCAATCTCAGCAGCAGGCCCAGCAGCACAGAGACCATGCTACTAAGGCCCTGAGCGACAACACGGCCGAGCAGAACGCGGCAGAAGTCGCCGCGCTTCAGGAGAAGATCAACGAGCTTAAGGCGGCCGTCGACAAGGCCGAGCAACAGCAAAAGAAGCTGGGAGACCTGAACGACCAGCTCGATCAGGCCAATAAGAGGGTCGATGACAAGACCCAGGCGCTCAAGGATGCCAACACAAAGCGCGACGAAGCTAAGAAAGCCCTCGATGACGCCGAGGCCAAGCTCGAGGCCATAGGCATGGATAAATACGAGGCCGCCAAGAAGGTCGTCGAGGACGCGCAGGCAAAATTCGATGCAGCGAACGCCGATGTGAAGACTGCCGAGGGTGAGCTCGATGCCGCTAAGACGGCTGTCTCCAATGCCCAGCAGGCAAAGAGGGATGCCGAGTCTGCTCTGACATCCGCTCAGGCAAAGAAACAGCAGACCGCCGCTGCCCTCGCTACTGCAACCACCGCACGTGACAACGCCCAGCAGAAGCTGGATCAGGCGCAGGCCGCGCTCGATGCCGCTACTTCTGGCACGGGTGTCGATCTGGATGCGCTCGAGGCTGCTAAGAACACCGCCGCCAACGAGCTTGCAACCGCGCAGAGCGCCCTTGACGCCGCGACTGCTGCCGACGCAACCGCCCAGGCGAACCTCCAGGCCGCACAGGCCGCCGTCCCCGCCGCTCAGGAGCGCGTCAACGCCGCGAACACCGCCGTCACGACCGCGCAGGCTGCATACGACGAGGCGAACGCGAAGCTCAGCGATGCGACCGGCAAGTACACCACCGCTAAGACCGCATACGAGCGGGCGCAGCAGACCGAGGGCGACAAGAAGGCCGAGTACGACCGACTCGTCGGGATCCGTCAGCAGAAGCACAGCGAGTGGGAGACGGCATGCGCTGAATCCGATGCCGCCAAGAAGGCATACGATGCCGCGAACGCCGAGGTCGAGAAGCTTAACCAGCAGATTGCCGACCTCAAGTCGAACATGACCGTAGACCAGAATGTCATCAGCCAGGGTATGTTCGGCTTCATGAACTACATCATTGGCGGCAGCCAGTTCACAGCCACGCAGAAGTCGAATGCAAGCACTGCCGTATCGATGCTCATGGGGACGACGGATAAACAGGACTGGTATGACAAGTACGTCGATCAGGACATGTCTCGCGACACCAATCCGCTTTCCTTGGAGCAGATGCGCAACGCCCTGACTTACCTCGATACCCAGAACAACCTCCGCAAGGCGAACGGTCAGTCGGAGCTCAGCGTCAGCCTCCGCATGACTGCGGCAGCCGCCCTTAATGCATCATATTCATCGAACATCTGGGGACACTCGAACTGCTATTTCGATCAAGGTGAGAACCTTGCAGGCGGCGGTGGAGCATACACCGGAGGCGAGACCGAGGATACCCTCGGCTGGCCATATACCGGTCTCTACACCCAGGAGAAAGAGGCATTCGATAAGTACGTCGAGCAGTATGGCGACGAACTCGGCAGCCACCGATATGATTCCTACTATATCTACCAGCACTACAACAGCATCTACCATGAGTGCGGACACTATCTCAACATCATCGATGCCGGCGCGAAGGCTATCGGCATCGCAACCGGTAGTGGTAAGAACACCGATTCCGAGGTAACCATTTTCGACTATAGCGGGAGCACGGGGCAGAAGGACTTCACTGTCTCCGAGTTCAAGAAGCTCGTCACCGACTACATCGATTCCGCCTACAATGCAGGCGGCACGCAGGAGCAGAAGGAGCAGCTGAAGCAGCTTCAGAATAAGTTGGCAGAGGCACAGAAGAACTTCGGGACTGCTGGAACGGCTTATTCTAACGCATTGGATAAGCAAGAAAGCGCTCGCGATGCCTATACCGCGGCCGACACGGACGTGAACACTGCCAAGGGCGAGTACGAGAAGGCTAAAGCCGGCACCGCCGCCGCGAAGACGGCATACGACGCCGCCGAAGCCAAACTCAAGGGTATCGACGTCAAGACGCCCCAGGCCAAGCTCGATGCCGCCAAGAGCGAGGCTGCCGCTGCCCAGTCCGCGCTCGATGCCGCCAACGCAAAGGTCCCCGAATGCCAGAAGAAGGCGCAGAAGACTGCTGCTTACAAGGCCGAGGCGAAGACCGCTCGCGATGCCGCCAAGGCAAAATCCGACCAGGCCAACGAGGCGTATGACAACGCCACTGCTTCGGTCAAGGACCTTACCGCCAAGCGCGATGCCGCAAGGGCAGATCTTGCGAGTAAGCGAAGCGCGGTTGATGATGCCAAGAAGGCCGACGACGCCGCTTAAGCTGAGATGGAGCGCGCCCAGGCTGCGCAGACCGCTGCCGCAACGGCTCTCGCAAATGCTCAACAGGAAGTCTCCAACAAGCAGCAGGCTCTGTCCAACGCCCAGGGCAAGGTCGCGACCGCGCAGACCGCGCTCGACGCAGCGAACAAGGCATTCCAGCGCTATGCCGCAGCCCAGAAGGCTGTTGACGACGCCAAGGCAGCTTATGATGCTGCCGTCGCCGGTGTCGCCGATGCCCAGAAGCAGCTCGAGGCCGCCAACGAAGCAGTCGTCGATGCGAACCTCGAGATCGTCAAGGCCAAGGCCGAGCTTGCCAACGACGAGGCGCTCAAGGCCGATCTTGAGGCTGTCGACCACAAGGCATCCCTTGCCGCGGGCACGACGGGCAACGAGAAGCTGGTCAATCTGAACGCTGCCTACGCTCGCTATAAGGCCGCCGTCGATGCCGCCGCTGGCCTCAAGGCTGCTCTGAGCGATGCCGATGCCAAGCTGTCCGATGCCAACGACGCCTATGCCGCCGCGCTTGCCGAGCTTGGCGATGCCAAGGATGCCCTGGCTGCCGCGCAGGCCGAGTACGACAAGTATCATCCCAAGGCTGAGCTGCAGGCCAAGCCTCAGGTTGCGCAGGCTGCTGCAAAGGCTCCTGTCGCCAAGAAGAAGGCCGCGTCGGCCGCACTCGCCCAGACTGGCGATGACTCCGCACTTGCAGGCGAGGTGTTCGTCATCGGCGGCATAACGCTTGTGGCCGCGGGTGTGACGCTGGGTGATCGTCGTCGCAAGCAGATGTAGCGTTTCGAGCGTAGATTCTGCAACGAACTGCGGTTCATAGCAGGAACGCTTCGATAACTAAACCGATAAGGCCGGCGCGCTGTTAAACGCAGTGCGCCCGGCCTTTCTTTGTTTCGATATAAAAAAGCCCGGTCGGCAGCCGCAAAAGCTACCGACCGGGCAAGCCGTAGGCAATATGGTTGCTGTCGAGCAGCTGCTCAGCTTAGCCCAGCAGGCTTAAGCCCACGGAGACAAACGCCAAGATAACGCCGACGACGGACTCGCCGCCCAGCAGACCGCTGGCAACGACCAGGCCCTGCTCCTGGAAGGCAGCATCCTTGGCGGCCTTCTCCTCGTCCGAAAGACCGGCGGCGGCGTCGCGGTGTGCGGCCCACTTGTCGTAGGCGAGCTTGATGCAGGAGCCCAGGAAGGCCGTGAGCGACATGTAGAACGGCAGGTACACGCCCAGGCCGATCATCATGGCCGGAATGCCGAGCCAGTACATGACGATGCCGGCGATAAAGCCGCCTGCGAACCACGGCACGCTCGGGATGCCCGAGACCATGGTGGCGACCACGCTTGCCTGCGCGGCCACAAAGCTCTTGTCGGGGCCGAAGGCGTCCGGACCATAGGCGGTGACGAGCGCGACCATGACGGCTGCGGCGACCAGGGCACCCACGATGCCGCCGATGGCCTGGCCGACCCACTGCGCGCGCGGGTTGGTGCCCAGCACGGCGCCGGCCTTAAAGTCGTTCATGACGTCGCCCGCAAGGCCGCACGCCACGGCAACGATGCCGGCGATAAAGAACAGCTTGACCTGCGCGAGCTGCGCGAAGGCTGCCACGATGAGCATGACGATGAGGCCAAAGATCTCCATGGGGTCGATACCCGTCTGACCGCAGCTCTGAGCGCTCATGATGGTGGTGACAAAGGTGAACAGCGTGACGATGACGGCCGGGACGGGACCGAGGTCGAGCGCGATGGCAACGATCACGGCGATGGCGGCGGTGCCCAGGCCGATGATGCCGGCGTCGAGCTTAAGGGAGCCCGAGATGAGCGACTGCTCGTCGGTGTCGCTGGAGCTGTCGGCGGCGAGGCCGCGGACGATACCTGCGACCTGCGGCAGGATGTCTTTAAGGACGACGGCGACGCCAAAGCCCATCATAAGGCCCATACCCAGGGACTTGACGACACCCTGCGCGGTCACAACATCGAAGAGGCCGGCAGCGGTACCGCCGACGATAATGCCAAAGTTGCCCAGCAGCGCGCCGGCAAACCAAAAGGCAACCGGGGCGAAGCCCACCAAAAAGCCGATGGACAGCAACATGGGCGAGTTGTAGATGCCAAAGGTCACGCCGGGGATATTGAGCGTGCACAGCATGCTGGGCACCACGCCCAGAGCGTCGCGCAGCACGCTGTAGATGCCGGCGATGGCCATGGAGCCAAAGAGCTGCTTGCCAGTCTTGCCGCCGGCCTCGGTGGCGCGCAGAGTCTGAGCTGCGGCGTTGCCGGTGGGGAACTCCAGCGCGGCGTCCACGATAAAGTGACGGTGGATGAGCGCTGTCGCCAGAAGGCCCAAGATGGTGCCGGCGAGTGCCACGATAAACATGTCGAGCCAGCTGATCTGGTCGGCATAGCCCAGCATCCAGGCGCCCGGGATGGTAAACGCCAGTCCGCCGGCGACCATGGCGCCCGCGGACATGATGGTGTGGGTAACGTTGGCCTCGTTGAGACTGGCGTTGCCCATGAGCTTCAGGAAGAACAGCGAGATGACGGCAGCGAAGATGATCGGCCAGGGGAGCGCACCCATCTTGAGGGCGGTATAGGCCGAGCTTGCCGTGATGATCATGCAGCCAAGGACGCCGATGACGACGCCGCGCAGCGTGAGTTGACCGCGCATCGAGGTGCGGTTCGAGGGATTGCTCATATAGAACTCCTTTGCGTATATCCGCTTCCCCCGGGAGCGCCGCTACGGATACGGCGCGGGAAGTCGGGTTACCAAGGGCCGCCGCGTGAGCTCGCGCGCGACCGCGCACCAGTATAGCCGCAAGCTAGTTAATTTGGGACGGGGCTTTTTTAGCTGCCCCGAGCAAAGCCGAAGGATAATTATTCTGGGACGGGGATTTAAAAATCATTAGGTACGCAATGATTTTTAAATCCCCGTCCCAGAATAATCATCGGGATATACTGCTGGGCAGACGAGAGGAGCGCCGACGATGCTTAATGGGTGCGCATATATATTGACGGTCGACGTGGGCAACACGTTCATTCGCTTTGGCCTGTTTGCAGAGGATTCGGCCGCGGCGCAGGAATGTCCGCTTGCGACGTGCGAGATCACGACGCCGGCCCGTATTACGGCCGACGAGGCGCGCATGCGTCTCGTGCAGGTCATGGCCGCACTGGCGGCCGATGCGGGCATGCCGGGTGCGCTTGTGCCCGCGGCTGCTGTGCTGAGCTGTGTGGTCCCGGCGCTCGAGCGCCCGTGGAAGGCGGCACTTTCCCGTACCTGCACGGGGCGCGTGCTCACGGTGGGGCCGGGACTTAAGACCGGCATGCCCGTGCGCTACGACGATCCCGCCGAGATCGGCCCCGACCGCATCGCCGATGCTGTGGCGGCCCGCGCCGTCTACGGCTCGCCGTGCATCGTGATCGACCTGGGCACCACGACCAATATCGAGGTCATCGACGCGCACGGCACCTTTGTCGGCGGCGTTATCGCGCCGGGGCTGGCGCTCGGTGCCCGTTCACTCTCGGCCGCTGCGGCGCGCCTACCCCAGGTTGAGCCCTCGGCGCCGACACACGTCATCGGCCGCAACACGCGCGAGGCCATGCGCTCGGGCGTGGTTTTGGGCGAGGTGGCCCGCATCGACGGCATGCTCGACATGGTGCTCGCCGAGATGCGCGCGACCAAGATCGCGGGGGAGGGCGATGTGCCCATCGTCATTACCGGCGACGATGCCAAGGCGCTTGCGGCCCTGGTCGGTCATAGCCTGACGGTCGATGACGCGTTGACGCTGCGGGGTCTCGCCGAGCTCTACCACATCAACCAAAAGCCCCGCCGCGTGTAAAAGTGAGGGCGCCGGTGGGACAAACGCCCCCACCTTTCACCTGCTACAATAGGTCAAACTATTGCGATTTCGGAGGTGTCTGCCATGTCGGACGATCTTCATCAAACCGCGTCGGGCAAGCGCCGCGACGTTATTAGCTGGGATGAGTTCTTTATGAGTGTGGCTATCGCCGCGCAGCGCCGCAGCAAGGACCCTAACACGCAGGTGGGCGCGTGCATCGCCAGCACCAACCACCGCATTCTATCGGTGGGCTACAACGGTACGCCCTCGGCGCTCAACGACGACTTTTTCCCGTGGGGCACAAGCGACGACCCGTTGCAGGATAAGCACAACTACGTGGTGCATGCCGAGGCAAACGCCGTGCTCAACTACCGCGGCTCGCTCAAAGACCTTGAGGGTTCCACGGTCTACGTCACGCTGTTCCCGTGCCACGACTGTGCCAAGATCCTGGCGCAGGTAGGTGTAGGCGAGGTTGTCTACCTGGACAACAAGTATGCCGACACCGATGACGGCCGTATCAGCCGTCGCATCCTCGACTCCTGTGGCATCAGCTACCGCCAGGTTATCGTCGATGTCCAGATTGGTACCGGGGGACAGGCTCGGCAGTAGCGCGTGGCAACGCCAGCTGGCAACAGAAGGCAGCTAAAAGAGCCCCGTCCCAAATTGACTGCTCGTGAAAGTCGCGTCTGCGCGCATGGACGGCTCGTGAGCGGGTACATGGCTGTAGTAACATAGCTTCTGTCCGCGGGCGCGCCCGCGTTATTGTGAGAAAGGAGCCCCTGTGGCTGTTAACGAAGAGCTGCTTAAGAAGGTTCTTGAAGAGATTCGCCCCAACCTGCAGGCCGACGGCGGCGATATGGAGTATGTGGGCGTCGACGACGAGGGCGTCGTCAAGCTGGAACTGCAGGGCTCCTGCGCCGGCTGCCCCATGAGCTCGCTGACTCTGTCCATGGGCATCGAGCGCATCCTGAAGGAGCATGTGCCCGGCGTTACCCGCGTCGAGCAGGTCAATGCTTCCGGTGAGGCCGACGACCTGTACGACGAGTACGCGCCGTTCTAAGATGCGAAGGCTGCGGACGACATACTCCGCATAGACGTTACGTCCAAATATGCGGCTGCGAGCGCAAGGCCCGCGGCCGCATTTGTATGTAGGGAGTAGGAGGGTCGACATGCTCAACGACTTCTACCATATGCTTGATCCTGTCGCGATCTCGGCGGGCCCCATCACCATCTACTGGTATGGTCTGGCCTATGTGGTTGGCGCTCTGCTTACGGCGGTCGTTATGTACCGCACGCAGCGTCGCTGGGGCTTTAACATCACGATTGACGACCTGACGAGTGTCGTGGTCGGCGTGGTCTTTGGCCTCATTATCGGTGCGCGCCTGTTCTACGTCGTCTTTTACGGCGATGGCTACTATTGGACCCACCCGCTCGAGATCTTTGCCACCAACGAGGGCGGCATGAGCTTCCATGGCGGCTTGGTGGGCGGCATTATCGGCGGCATCATCGTGTGCCGCATGTATAAGCTCGACGCATGGACTTTGGCAGACCTTGCCGTCATAGGCGCCCCGCTGGCCCTGTGCCTGGGCCGTTGTGCCAATTTTGTCAACGGCGAGCTGTGGGGCAAGCCGACCGACCTGCCTTGGGGTGTTGTCTTTGGTGGCACCGCGGGCGATATGCCGCGTCATCCCTCCCAGCTCTATGAGGCATTTCTTGAGGGCATCGTGCTCTTTTGCATTCTGCAGGTGCTCAGCCGCAAAAAGCCGCTGCTGCCCCAGGGCACGTTTATGGGCGTGTTCGTGATGGGATACGGCATCGTCCGCTTTCTCGTTGAGTTCGTGCGCGTGCCCGATGCCCAGCTGGGCTATCTGCTGGGAGGCGTCATCACCATGGGCCAGCTGCTGAGTTCGCCGCTCGTGATCGCCGGTCTGGCGCTCATCATCTTCGCCCGACATCGCAATCGTCCCCAGCGCATCTACCTGGACGCCTAACCACCAAAACCACCAAAAGGGGACAGGCGCCTTTGTGGTGATTCGCTGGGAAACGATGACAAAACCGTAACGTTTTCCCAGATAAAACCTGCCAAAATAAACCTGTCCTTTTTTGGCAGGTTTCTAGAAAGGCTTTCGGACTGTGAAGGATTCCGACCTCTCCACAACGGCTGCGCGCGACGCTGCCCGCATCGTTTGGTTTAAGCGCTACCCCGCCAAGCAGACGCTTATCGCATTTTTGCTCGCGCTGTTGGCGACCACGGCGTTTTCCATCGATCCCGCCCCGGTGTCGAGCAATGCAGTCTTGGCGATTGACCCCAAGGCGACGGGTGCGCTGTACGTGTGCTACGAGGTGCTCCTCTCGTTTGCCGGCCATACCGACGCGGTCATGCTGCTTGCGCTTGCCTGCCTGCTCACGCTGCCGTTTCGCTACGTTTTCTTTGGCCGCGGCGACGCCTGGCGTCCCTCGGTGATCCTTCCGTCGCTGTTCTTTGCCGTCTGCATGGTGTTTGGCCGCAGCTACGACCTCACCGATTCGGCCGAGCTTGTCCTTGGCGACAAGGCCCGCATCATCTGCGCCTGGATCGGCGGTGTGGGCTGGATGCTCTTGGCGGTCGTTGCCTTCTACCTTGCCTTTGAGTGTCTAGATTGGCTGAGCTCTCGACGTATTCCGTTTTCCGAAGCGCACTTTGGCCGCGTATGGCGTGTGGCTCACGCCGCGCTCTCGGTCCATCCCTTTGCCGGGCCCTTCCTGGTGCTTATGATCGGCTGGGCGCCCACGCTCATCGCTTCGCTGCCCGGCCTTTTTATGGGAGATACGGGTGCGCAGATTCGCCAGTGGTTCAACTATCCCAACGGCACAAGTGACTACCTGCGCCTGCTCAATCCCAATGTGTTACTCAACGGACATCACCCCGTGGTGCACACGGCTATCATCGGTTCGTGCGTCCAGCTGGGGCTTTCACTGTTCAACAGCGCCAATGCAGGTCTTGCCATCTACACCTGCACTCAGTTCGTCATTACGGCCGCCTGCATGGCCTATTCCATCTCGTCGCTGCGCAAGCTGGGCGTGAGCCTGCCGGTCCGCGGCGTGATCTTGCTGTTCTTTGTGTTTATGCCCATGTTCTCCAACTACGCGGCCCTGCTTACCAAAGATGTGCTGTTTGCCGACGCGTTTTTGGTGCTGTTGGTGCAGACCGTGAAGCTCGTGGCCTGCGGCCTGCCCCGTCGCTATGCCAATGCCGAGCGTGCGGGCGATCCCAGGCCCGTGCTCTTTGCGCGCCATGACTGGCTGCTGCTCGCTCTGGGCGCCATGGGTTCCACGTTTCTGCGCAACGGCGGCCTGGTGTTTCCCCTGGCGGCATGCGTAATCGCGGCGGCGTTTTGCGCATGGGACGTGCATATGGCCCATCGTGCAGGCAAGCAGGCTGGTGCTGCGCCTTCGGGCGCCATCCCGCGTTTCCGCTGGGTGGGAGTTCTTGCGGTGCTTGCACTCTGCCTTGCCTCTAATATGTACTTCACTAAGGTCTTTATGCCGGCACACGACATCACGCCTGGTTCCAAGCGCGAAATCCTCTCGATTCCATTCCAGCAGACGGCTCGTTTCGTCCAAAAGCACGACGGCCTCAACTCGGGCGTCAACCCCACGGTTAAGGAGGACGGCACCATCGTGGAGGCTCCTTGCGACGGCTTGGTGACCGACGAAGAGCGTGCCGCGATCGACCGGGTACTCAAGTACGACAATCTGGGCCACCGTTACGACCCGGATAAGTCGGACGCCGTCAAAAATTGCTTTAACGAGTACGCCTCGCAGGAGGACATCAAGGCCTATTTTGAGGTGTGGGCCCAGATGTTCAAAAAGGATCCCGAGTGCTATATCTCGGCGCTCATCAATAACTACTACGGCTACTTTTATCCGAGTGCCCGCGATGCGTGGGTCTACAGCACGGCGCGCAGTGCCGAGATTATGGCACGCCCCGATAATCTCAAGTACTTCGACTTCCATCCGGTCGATAGCAAGGTCGTGCGCTGGTGCGACCACCTGAGCAACCTGTATCGCGTGGCAGTACAACGCGTCCCGTTTATCTCGCTCACCATGAGCTCGGCCACCTATGTGTGGATCATGATCGCCGTGGTGGTCTATCTGTTACGTCGTCATTCGTGGCGCGGGCTGGCCATTTGGGTGCCGCTGCTGGGCGTGCTCGCCGTGTGCCTGATCGGTCCCTGCAACGGCTCGACTTACATGCGCTACCTGTATCCGGTCATCGTCTGCATGCCCTTTGCCATCGGCGCCACCATCACCCGCAGCGACCTCCTCTGGTCCTAATGTGGTGCAAAGGGGATAGGTTACGTGGCACCAAGGGGTTGCATCATCACGACGCCTTCATTTTGGGGTTTATCTCGCAGACCAGTAGGTATATCATAACGACGTTTGTTTATATTGCCCCGGCATCTGCGCTGGGCTGTAGGTCGAAACCGATAGGAGACACGTATGTCCGGACACTCTAAGTGGGCCACAACCAAGCATCGTAAGGGCGCGCAGGACGCCAAGCGTTCCGCCCTCTTCTCCAAGCTGAGCCGCAACATCACCGTTGCTGCCCGTCTCGGCGGCGACCCGCTGCCCGAGAACAACGCCAGCCTCGCTGCTGCTGTTGCCAAGGCCAAGGCTCAGTCCATGCCCAAGGACAAGATCAAGTCCGCTATCGACAAGGCCTTCGGTTCGGGTGCCGATGCCGCCGTCTACGAGAACATCGTGTACGAGGGCTATGGTCCTGCCGGCGTTGCCGTCTACGTTGACTGCCTGACCGATAACCGCAACCGTACCGCCGCCGATGTCCGTTCCGCCTTCTCCCACGCTGGCGGCAACCTGGGCACCTCCGGCTCCGTCGCCTTCCAGTTTGAGCGCAAGGGCCAGATCGTCGTCGCCAAGGAGATCCTGGACGAGAACGCCAAGAAGGAGATCATGATCGCCAACGGTGCTGCCGGTGACGAGGATGAGTTCATGATGGCCATCGCCGAGGCCGGCGGCGAGGACTACGAGGACGCCGGCGAGGAGTGGATCGTCTGGACCGCCGCCAATGACGTCATGGCTGTTTCCAAGGCGCTCGAGGAGCAGGGTGTCCAGGTCAAGGGCTCCGAGACCACCATGGTCCCGACCACCCCGACCGAGGTCTCCGGCGCCGACGCCAAGAAGGTTCAGCGCCTCATCGACCGTCTCGAGGAGCTCGACGACGTCCAGGATGTTTACAGCACCATGGACATGACCGACGAGGTCATCGCTGCCCTCGAGGAGGAGTAGCGCCTGCACGGGTTAAGCCGTGCATATCTGGGCATAATGAGACGAGCATGCAAGTCTCGTGGAATAGATGAGCCGGATCCGCGTGCGTAAAGCACCGGACCCGGCTCTTTTATAATGATGCGAATCGTTTTGCATTCTGTGGACCGAAACCTGAAGGGAGCGCGCGTGCGCGTACTCAAACGAGCCCTAGCGATTGTGTATCTTGCCGCCGCCATCGTGGCGCTGGGCACGCTTGTCTGCCAGTTTTGGGGGCCATACACCTATCGCTTTATGCTGCTGATGCGCGACGCTGCACCGCGTATCGTTGTTACGGCGTGCGGCGGTGTCGTGGCGCTCGGCGTGCTCGTGGGTTTCTTCCGCCTGATGTTTGCTCGACGCGAGCCATCCTGCGTGCATCCGGCGGGGGAGCGCAATATCGAGGTCACGCTCGCGGCCCTCTCCTCGTGTGCTCGTGCTGCGGCAGAGCGCGACGACCGTGTGATGATCGAGCATGTCGAGGCACGCGTGCAGGGTTCCGACGAATCGCGCGTCCGTTTTAAGGTCGACGCCATCGCGCTCGATGATAAAGACGTCGCTTCCCTTGCCACCTCGATGCAGCAGCGCATCGAGAAGGCCTGCGACACCATGCTCGGCACGCCGGGCACGACCGCGCGCGTCCGTTTTTTGCCGTCCAAGACTACCGTCCAGACCGTGGAGGTTTCCGGTGAGTGATACCAACCAAGACAAGACTGCCCGCACGCCGCGCCTGTCGATCGACCAGAACGCTACGCCGGCAGGCGAGTCCGCCGACACCAAGCCCGAGGCCGGCGAGCAGCACGACAGCGCCGCTAATGACTTTGACGAGGCCATGGGTCTCATCAAGGGAACGGGTGCTGCCATCTGGAGCTACGCCGTACGCCATCCCAACACCACGCTCGGCGCCGTCGCTGGCTTTATCCTCGCCGTGCTGGTGCTTACGCTGGGCCTGTGGGATACGCTCGTCATCGCGTTCTTTGTGCTCATCGGCGCCGTGATTGGCCAGATTCGTGATGGCGAAAACGGCATCGTCAACTTCTTCGGGCGCCTGTTTAGCGGCCGTTAATACGTATTCGACTGTCGCATCCGCGGCAGGCATAAGGAGGAACCATGGCTTTTAACACGAAGGTCGATGTAGCCGATACCGAGCTCGAGGCGAACGAGGCCATCGCCGATGCCGGGGACGTGACGCTCGAGGACGAGGCGCTCGTCGAGGCCGAGCCCGATGCGGACGAGGACAACGAGGAGATGGACGAGGAGGCGGACGAGTCCGAGGACTCGCTGACCTATTCCAACGGCGTGATCGAGAAGATCGTCGCCATGGCCACCCGCGAGGTGCCGCACGTTCTGGGCATGAAGGGTAACCTTATGCACTTTGTGCAGGAGCAGTTTGGTGCCGAGAACCTGACCAAGGGCGTGACGGTCGAGGTCACCGACGACAACCGCGTGGTCGTCAACATCTCGGTCATCATCGAGTACGGTGCCTATGCGCCCGCAATTTTCGACGACGTTAAGGCACGCGTCACCGAGCGCTTGGCTGCAATGACCGGCCTTGAGGTGGCAGGCGTCAACCTGCGCATCGAGGACGTCATCACCCCCAAGGAGTACGAGCACCGCACCAGCCAGCATGAGTAACCTACCAAAAAGGGACAGGTTTATTTTGGCAGGTTTTATCTGCGGAAACACTAAACGGTCGGCCGCGCGGATGCATGTGCGGCCGACCGTTATTTGTATGCCCCCGATGCAGGCATACCGCTCATCTAACTAGGGGTTGCAATCGCTGCGTTCCGCGTTACCCTAATGGGCGCATTGTTTCCACATTGTTAACGAGGGGTTGCCGTAATGGCCGACGAACACGAAACAGAAAGCAACGCATGGGCGATTGAGGCGGCCGCGGCAGAGGCGGCATCGCGTGCTGCCGAGGAGGCGCATCGTCCTCCCGTGGTGCCGATGGAGCGCGTTGTCGATCGTAATGTTATCGAGCGCGGCGAGCGTGCCGGCCAAAAACGCAGCCAGGAGCCGGGCTTTCCGCGCTTCTTCGCCGAGCTCAACCTGGGCCTGATTCTCACGGCGTTCGCCATCGTGGCCTTTAAAACTCCCAACCACTTTGCCTTTGGCGGCACCTCGGGCGTGTCGGTTATCCTGTCCACGCTGTTTCCGACCCTACCGGTCGGTGTCTTTATGTGGATCATCAACGCGGTCCTGGTCGTCTTGGGCTTCATCTTTTTGGACCGTAAGGCGATTCTTTGGAGCGTTTTTGCCTCGTTTGCGCTTTCCGCCTATGTCTCGCTGTTTGAGCTCTTCATTCCGACCGATGTCTCGATGACGGGCGATATGTGGCTCGACCTGTGTTTTGCCGTCATCTTGCCGGCGCTGGGCAGTGCCATTGTCTTTGACATTGGTGCCTCGACGGGCGGCACCGACATCCTTGCCATGATCCTCAAGCGTCGTACGACGCTTGAGATCGGCCGTGCCCTGTTGCTGGTCGATATCGGCATCGTGACCATCGCGGCTTTCCTGTATGGCCCGCGCGTCGGCCTGTACTGCGTGCTTGGCCTATTTGCCAAGACGCTCGTCGTCGATAAGGCCATCGAGGGCATCCACCTGCGCAAGGTCTGTACGATTATTTGCGCCGAACCGCTCAAAGTCGAGGAGTTTATCGTCAAGCATCTCAACCGCACGGCAACGATCAGCCGTGGCTACGGCGCCTTCTCGGGCAAGTGCGTCACGGTGATTATGAGCGTGCTGAGCCGTCGCGAGGCGGTGCAACTGCGCCGCTATGTCCGTGAGATCGACCCGGGCTCGTTTATCACGATCGTCGATAGTTCCGAGATTGTCGGTAAGGGCTTCCGCGGTACGAATTAGCGGTCGGCTCACTTTAAACTGCTGCGACAGACCCTTTACATTGCCTCATGGCCATTCGGGCACATTTGTCCTCATGTTGGGCGATAATGGTGCAAAACATTGGTTCCGATTTGAGGATTGGCTCAAGATACGAAGGGATGATTTCGATGTTTTGTTCGCAGTGTGGCGCCCCCATGGGCGACAACGATAAGTTCTGCGGCGTGTGCGGTGCTCCCAATACCGCGGTCCCTCGGGCTGCTGCCTCTGCTTCGCAGCCCCAGTTTCAGCCCCAGCCGTTCGTTGCGCCCCAGCCGGTCATGAACGTGCCCAAGGGCTGCATGACACAGGCTTTCAACGACATGATTAAGGTTCCCGGCGCCCTGGTTCGCGTGTGCCAGATCGCCTTTTTGCCGGCGCTCATCTGCGTCGTGTCGGTGCTGGTGCTGTTCATCCCCGTTACCGGTGGCATTGCGGCGGCCATTGGCTTTTTGCTCGCTTACGTGGCAAGCGTGTGCGGTGCCGGCTTTGCTATCGAGTGGGGTCGCGACCTGTCGCTCAAGGATGATGACGGTATGGAGCGTCCGCTGCTGCGCTCGACCTCGTTTGGACTAGGCATCTTCTCGTCTGTCATTACGGGTGTGCTCGGGTTCATCGCCGCTATCCCGGTGATTGGCGGGGTGCTCTCGGTGATTGAGAGCACCGTGATCGGTGCTGTCGGTTCGTATTATTTCTATGGTTCGAGCGGCCTTGAGAGCGCCCTCATCGCCTCGATGGGGTGGCTCGTCTTTGCCCTGTTCGTCTCGTTTGTGCTGGGCATCTTCTTTAGGATGTTTGGCGATGCCGCTGTGATGCACTTTGCGGTCGCCGGCCGCATGGAGAGCGCGTTTTCGCTCAAGAAGGTTTGGAAGCCCTACAAGGCCAATTTGGGCAAGTTGTTCTGCGCCTCGATTCTTCCCGAGGTTTTGACGGGCATTGTTTCGAATATCATCATGGGGGTCTTCACCGTCATCTTTGGTTCCTTTGCAGCCCTTGGTCTCAGCAGCTATGGCTATTACGGCTATTACTCTCCTTCGGGCCTCGAGGCGATTTTTAGGGGCGGCGGCATCGTGCTCATCTTGTTCCTGATGATCACTGCCTTTGTCTCGGTGTTTTTCATTGTGTTTGGCAAGATGCTCAAGTATCGCGCCGTTGGCTATTGGGCGGCACGTCATGCCAGTGAGTGGGCCGACGAGGATTCCGACGATGTCCTGACGTTTGTGCTTCCGGGCGAGAAGAAGCCTACACCTATGGGATTCAATCCTACGGCCGCCACTGGTACTGCGCCTACGCCTGCGCCCGCGCCTGCCCCGGCGCCCGCGCCTGCCCCGGCACCCGCCCCGGCACCGGAGCCCGAGGCGACGCCCACGGAGTCCGATTGGGCCGCCGTCGCCACGCCGGCTGACGAGTCGGGCGAGGCTCCTGCGGATGAAAACAATCAAACCGAATAGTCGGTCGAGGCGCCCTGGGCAACTGAACCCGGGGTGCCTTTTTCTACGGCGAAAGCAAGAAAATGCCTGGAAAACGGTTGCGGCAATATTTCTCGGAAATTGATCAATGTTGCGTAACAACGTCGCGGCTATTGTTGAGAACATAGACGTGTAAGGTTTGAAGGCGTGCGACGCCTTAGGAAAAGGAGAAGTTGATGTTCTGTCCCACTTGCGGCTCTCCCATTTCGGATGATGCCAAATTCTGCCCTGTTTGCGGATCCGCCGTTGGTGCCGCTTCTGCCGCTGCGGCCCCGCAGCCCCAGCCCGCCCCGCAGCCCACGCAGGTCCAGCCCGCTCCAGCCCAGGCTATTCAGCCCGCGCCCCAGCCTCAGCAGCAGTACACCGGTCAGTACGCCCAACAGTCCGCATCCGCTCCGATGGACTATGGCCCCGTCAAGGCTGACCGCAGCCTGATCGGCTGGCTGCTGCTCTCTCTTGTGACCTGCGGTATCTATTCGTTCTACTTCCTGTATTGCTTGGCCCGCGACATCAATGTCATATGCCAAGACGACGGCGATTCCACGCCGGGTCTGGCGGCATTCATCTTGCTGTCGTTTGTGACCTGCGGCTTCTACGCGTACTACTGGTATTACAAGATTGGCAACCGCCTGCAGGCCAACGCTCCTCGCTACGGCCTGGTGTTCCAGGAAAACGGCACCACCGTTCTTCTGTGGCAGATCATCGGCGTGCTGCTGTGCGGTCTTGGCCCCATCTTTGCCATGAACATCATCATCAATAATACCAATGCCATGGCAACGGCTTACAACATCCGTCTTGGCGCTCGTGCCTAACAATAAGGGCGGCGTGAACAGCTCCCAGGGACATAAGGGCATGGCGGAGCTTCTTCGCCGCGCCCTTTCTTGCACCGGCGCGCTCCTTGTCGCCTGGCTCGCGCTCTACCTGCTCGATATCGGCTGTATTTTTCGATTGATGACGGGCGTTCCTTGTCCGGGATGCGGCATGACGAGGGCGTGGCTGGCGGCGCTGCGCCTCGATTTTGCGGCGGCCTTTGCCTACCATCCGCTGTTTTGGGTGGTGCCGATTGCGTTCGTGCTCGCGTTCGTGCGCGAGGAGGTGGCATCGAGCAAGCTAAAGCGTGGTATCGACATTGCGGTCACCGTGTTGTGCGTGCTGGTCGTCGCCGTGTGGATCGTGCGCCTTATCAACCCGGCGGACGCGGGCCTGCTCTTTGGTGGTCACGCTCCCACCGGAGTTCCCACCGATATCATCCACCTCGAACAACCACGATGGCTTGCCTTCCTAAGCGCTTGCCTGTCGTGACAGGGGATGAGCTAAAAAAGCTACCGGCACACAAGCGGGGGCGAACGCCGAAGTAGCGTCCGCCCCCGCTTTGTTATAGCCGGATGGCTGTGGGCGCGCGACGACTACTCGTCGCGCTTCTCCTCGCGGCGAGCGGCAGCCCGCGCATCATGGATGCCCTTGATAGCGGCATGGCGGGCGGTGCGGGCATCGTGCATGGCGTCGCGCGCCTCAGCGGCCGTTGCCTTGGCAGAGCGCAGTTTGGCGGCCAAGTCGGGGTTGGTTTCGGCAACCGCGGTGATCGTGGGGCCGTCGAGCTCCTCTTGCGTGGGCTCGGCCAAAAAGTCGATGGCATACTGGGCGGCTACCATGGAACCCTTGGCCAGTACCGACTCGTCAATCTTGTAGAAGCAAGAATGTTGGGCGTACGTGGCGCCAATCTGGGGGTTGCGCGTGCCAACAAAGGCGAGCACGCCCGGTACGCGGCGCAGATACTCCGAGAAGTCCTCGCCCGAAAGCGTGCCACGGTAATGGCCTTCGCCGGCCGCACCCAGGCACTTGACCACGGCCTGACGACAACGCTCGCTCGAGGCGGCGTCGTTTTCGACCTTATAGTTGGCGATGGTGTAGTCGGTAAGTTCGGCCTCGGCGCCCAGGGCCGCCGCAGTGTGCTCCACGATGCGGCGCATGAGCTCGGGCATTTCCTCGTGCGTCGAATCGCCATAGGTACGCACCGTGCCGGCGAGGTAGGCGGTGCCGGCGATGACGTTGCGTGCGGTGCCGCCGTTCAGCTCGCCGACAGTGATGACAGCAGGCTCGTAGGGGCTGATTTCGCGTGAGACGATGGTCTGCAGGGCGTTGACAATCTCTGCCGCCACCATAACGGCGTCATGGCCGCGCTGGGGCATGGCGCCGTGGCATGAGGTACCGCGAACGTCGATGCGGAACCAGTCGGTATTGGCCATGCGCGGGCCGGGCTCGCAGCTCACGGTGCCGGCATCGACCTCGCTCCAAATGTGCGCGGCGTAGGCGCCGTCGACGCCGTCGAGCACACCCGTGCCGATCATGAGTTTTGCGCCCTGGCCGTTTTCCTCACTGGGCTGGAAGACGATGCGGATCTCGCCGTGGATGTCGTCGGTCATGTGGCGCAGGATCTGCAGCGTGCCGAGCATCATGGCGATGTGGCAGTCGTGGCCGCAGGCGTGCATGCAACCCTCGTTGACGCTGGCGAACTCCTCGCCGGTCTGCTCGGTGACGGGCAGGGCGTCGATATCGGCGCGCAGCAGGATACGGCGGCGCGCCGTGCCGTCCTCGCGATAGGCGTCGGGCGCGGTGCCGCGAAGCGTTGCCACCAAGCCTGTCTTGAGCGGACGCTCGTAGGGGATATTCATGGCGTCAAGCTGGTTGGCGATGTCGGAGGTCGTGCGCTCCTCGGCAAGGCTCAGCTCCGGGTGCTTATGGAAGTGCCGGCGCTGCTTGATGATATAGGGCTCAAACTCGGCGGCGATATCTCGGATGGCCACGGTGACCTCATCTGCCGCGCGAACCTCGGTTGCCGCCATAATCTGCTGTGCCTTGGTCTTCGTCATGGTCGATTTGCTCCTTGCTGGGTCGATCGCAAAATCATACAGGCTCATTCAAGTATGCCACCTGCCGCTAGGGCTGGTAAAGTTGCCATTTGCCGCTTGGGGTTTTGTTGCAAGGGCGGGGGAGTACACTCGGGGTTGTTGAATTTCCTGCCAGAGATGGGGATGCCCATGCAGCATATCGATCGGATTATCCGCTCCAAGAACGTTTTTACCGCGCAAGACGGCATCGATGCCGCCCGCGAGCTGGCGATTGCCATTGCAGGCGATCGCATCGTCGCGGTCGGTGCGCTCGATGACGTGATTGCCGCCGCCCCTGCCGCCGTGCCAGTTGTCGACTACGGCGAGCAATTCATCTGCCCCGGTTTCCACGATGCGCACCTGCATTTCTTCCATACTTCGGTTGGCTCCTCGCCGTACATGCTCATGGATATGGGCACATCCGAGGTGGCATTGGTGCAGCATGCACGAGAGTTTTCCCAGGGCTTGCCCGATGACGCCTGGGTCGTGACCCAGGGCTGGCGCGATTACCGCTGGGATCCGCCCGAGCACCCTACCAAGGCCTCCGTCGACGCCGCCTTCCCCGACCGCCCCTGTGTTATGTATTCGGGCGATGGGCATACCCTGTGGCTCAACAGCCGCGCACTCGAAGCCCTCGGCGTGACGCGCGACAGCGAGCCTCCGGCGGGCGGCAGTTACGATAAAGACTCGAACGGCGAGCTTACGGGTATTGTCCACGAGGCGGCTGCTATGCAGCTGCTGCCGCGCTGCCTGGAGTGGCTGGGCGAGGACCGCATCGCGAGCGCTTACGCCGACCAGATGAAGCGTATGGCCGAGCAAGGCATCACCTCAATCTGCGATATGTCACTCATGCCCATGCCGGGCTGCGACTTTATTCGCGACGACGTCTATGACCAGCTGCAGGCCTCCGGCAGGCTGGGCCTTCGAGCCCATCTATTTCCCACGCTGCTCGACGATCAGTCTCGCTTGGAAGAGCTGCAGGCACGTTACGCGAACAGCGCGCTGCTCTCGGCACCTGGTTTTAAACAATTCTTCGATGGCGTGTCGAGTGCACACACGGCATATCTCACCGAGCCGTATACTAATCCGCGCTTCCCGGGTGACCGGGGCCGTCTGACGGTTCCTGTCGAGCGCATGCGCAAGTTGGTTCTGGCGGCAGCCGAGCGTGGCCACACCGTGCGCATCCACGTTATCGGCGACGGTGCAATCCATGCCGCGCTCGATATCTTTGAGGAGGCGGCAGAACTCTACGGTCTGCCCCCGCACGGTCATAACACGCTCGAGCATCTGGAGAATTTGCTACCTCAGGACATCGATCGTCTGCGCAAGCTCAATATCATTGCCTCGAGCCAGCCTTGCCACATCACGCTCGACCCGGGTGGCCCGGAGCGCGATCTGGGCTTGGAGCGCAGCCGCATCATGTGGCCGTTTGCGACCTATAAGCAGCGCGGCATCCGCCAAGCTTTCGGTACCGATAGCCCCATCACAGCCGTTACCAGCATGAACGTGCTCTACACGGCCATCACGCGCCAAGACCCCCGCAGTCACTGGCCTGAGGGCGGCTGGCTCCCTAGCGAGCGCATCGACGCGGCTACGGCTCTGCGCAACTACACCCTGGGCAGCGCCTACGCGGCAGGCGACGAGCAAAACCTTGGCAGCCTGGAGCCCGGCAAATACGCCGACCTGGTAGTCCTGGATCAAAACCCGCTCACCGTTGATCCACAAGAGCTCCAGGCTACCAAGGTTCAGGCCACCTACCTGGCAGGTAACTTAATCTACGAGCGCTAACCCCACATCCCATCCCTCAGTTGCGGTGAAATAGTTCCTAAAATCGGCCTTCAAGCCCAAAACCAGGAACTATTCCACCGCAACTTAAAAGAGCGCGTCCCAACAACGTGCCCCCTATCTTGTGCATTCCATCCGCATCGCCATTTTGCTGTACTGACTTTTCTGAATGCCGGGCCCGATAACGTTGACTCAGCTCCCGTGTGGCGCCGGAGGGGCGGGATATAAGGTTTATCGCGAGTTCCGCATGAGCCGAAGGCCACTTAATGTGGCCTTCGTGCGAGCAGGACTGTAGAGCAGCAAACTTCATGCCCTCCGGTCCGCCCCGGGAGCCACTGCTAAGTTATCCCCCGGCATTCAGAAAATCTAAGTGCCAAAAAATAAGATTTTTTGACTCCGTGTTGTATAACCCGCCATTCGTGGGTACCATTCAACGCGTACGCAAACAAAAAGGGTTAACCCGCGCGGCATGACCGCGCGGCCCAAAAAGGAGGAAACAAGCATGTCGTCTTTGAAGCCGCTTGCAGATCGCGTCCTGGTCAAGCCCGACGAGGCCGAGCAGAAGACCGCCTCTGGTCTGTACATCGCCAGCAACGCTCAGGAGAAGCCGCAGCGCGGCACCATCGTTGCCGTTGGCGCCGGCAAGGCCAACGACAAGGGCGAGCGCATCCCCATGGACGTCAAGGTTGGCGACGTTGTCATCTACGGTAAGTTTGGTGGCAACGAGGTCAAGGTCGACGGCGAGAAGTATCTGCTGATGCGCGCCGATGACATCTACGCCGTTGTCGAGGCCTAGTCTCGTCGGAATCTCTGATTCGTCTTTGAACACGGCCGCCGCATAGGACTCGGAAGCGGCGACGCGAGTCACATTTCTTTTGGAGGATTACCTACCATGGCAAAGAACATTACGTTCAACACCGATGCCCGCGCTAAGCTCGCTAAGGGCGTCAACACTCTGGCCGACGCCGTTACCGTCACCATGGGCCCCAAGGGCCGCTACGTCGCTCTGCAGCGCTCGTTCGGTGCCCCGACCATCACCAACGACGGCGTTTCCGTCGCCAAGGAGATCGAGCTCGAGGACAACATCGAGAACATGGGCGCCCAGCTGGTGAAGGAGGTCGCCACCAAGACCAACGATACCGTGGGTGACGGCACCACTACCGCAACCCTGCTCGCCCAGGCTATCGTCAACGACGGTCTGCGCAACGTCGCCGCTGGCGCCAACCCGCTGGCCATCCGTCGCGGCATCGACAAGGCCGTTAATGCCGCCGTCGCCGAGATGAAGAAGCAGGCCAAGCCGGTCGAGACCAAGGAGCAGATCGCTTCCGTCGGTACCATCTCCGCCGGCGACCCCGAGGTCGGCGAAAAGATCGCCCAGGCCATGGAAGTCGTGGGCAAGGACGGCGTCATCACCGTCGAGGATTCCCAGACGTTCGACATTACCATCGACACCGTCGAGGGCATGCAGTTCGACAAGGGCTACGTCTCGGCGTACTTCGTCACGGACAACGATCGCATGGAGGCCGTGATGAAGGATCCCTACATCCTCATCACCGACCAGAAGATCTCCAACGTCCAGGACATCATGCCTGTTCTCGAGGCCGTCCAGCGCACCGGCAAGGGCCTGCTCATTATCGCTGAGGATGTCGAGGGTGAGGCTCTGCCTACCCTCGTCCTCAACAAGATCCGCGGCGCCCTCAACGTCTGCGCCGTCAAGGCCCCGGGCTACGGCGATCGCCGCAAGCGCATGCTCGAGGATATCGCCGTCCTCACCGGCGGTCAGGCTGCCCTCGATGAGCTGGGCGTGAAGGTTGCCGACATCACCGCCGATATGCTCGGTACCGCCAAGTCAGTCACCATCTCCAAGGACAACACCGTTATCGTGGGTGGCGCCGGTTCCAAGGAGGCTATCGACGCTCGCATCGCTCAGATCAAGGGCGAGATGGAGAACACCACCTCTGACTTCGACCGTGAGAAGCTCCAGGAGCGTCTGGCCAAGCTCTCCGGTGGCGTTGCCGTCATCAAGGTCGGCGCTGCTACCGAGTCCGAGCTCAAGGAGATCAAGCACCGCGTCGAGGACGCCCTGCAGGCTACCCGCGCTGCTGTCGAGGAGGGCATTGTCGCTGGCGGCGGCGTCGCCTTCATGGACGCTGCGCCTGCGCTCGATGCTGTCGAGATCGACGACCCCGAGGAGAAGATCGGCGTCGACATCGTCAAGAAGGCTCTGACCGCTCCGGTCGCCACCATCGCCAAGAACGCTGGTTTTGAGGGCGCTGTCGTGGTCGACAAGGTTGCCGAGCTGCCCGCCGGCCAGGGTCTCAACTCTGCCAACGGCGAGTGGGGCGACATGATCGAGATGGGCGTCCTCGACCCCGTCAAGGTCAGCCGCGTCACCCTGCAGAACGCTGCTTCTGTCGCCAGCCTGATCCTCATCACCGAGGCCACCGTCTCCGATGTGCCCAAGAACACTCAGCTTGAGGACGCTATCGCCGCTGCTACCGCTGGTCAGCAGGGCGGCGGTATGTACTAAGGCCGACAAGGTCTAGAACTCCCACCGGGGATCCGGGGGCGTGACGGGGGTTTCTCTCCGGAACGTCCTCGGACATGCAAAGAGGCTCCGCATCGCGCTTCGCGCTGCGGAGCCTCTTTGCGTCCTGCGGAATGTTCCGGAGAGAAACCCCCGTCACGCCCCCGGATCCCCTGCGTTTACGGCCTTGAGGTCGGCGTGGACGGAGATTGTGACTGATAGGGATGCGTATCCCGGTTGCTGTTTCGCGCTTTGCGCGAAAGGCGCACCACTTTGGCTTGAACGGAGAACGTGGTTGTCGTTCCAACTTGTCCCGGGCGTATTTCTGGAGCGTTTCCCCACCATCAATTACCCTTGGCATACTTGCGCGAAAACCTGCTGGTGCTACACTTGCAATTGCTGTTTCAGGGCGGGGTGGAATTCCCCACTGGCGGTAAATCGGGCGGTGCCAAAGGGGCGCCGTGGCGCAGGTAAAGTGTCTGCGACCGAGCCGATGAGTCCGCGACCCGTGTGTGCGTTGGTTCGCATGCCGGCTGAACTGGTGAGATCCCAGTACCAACGGTTAGAGTCCGGATGAAAGAGGCAGGTGATCTTATGTCTGAACAGTCGCAGCATATCCATTTTGAGAACACGAATAGGTGGAGCACCAAACAGCTCGTTACCATGGCGTTGATGTGCGCCTTGGGAGCACTGTTTATGTATGTGCAGCTGCCCATCCTCCCCTCGGCGCCGTTTTTGACGTATGACCCGTCGCTGGTGCCGGCGATGGTGTGTGGATTTGCGTATGGCCCTGGCGCCGGCACCGCTGTTGCCGCTATGGCGATCGTTATCCATGCGCTCACCACGGGCGATTGGGTCGGTGCGCTTATGAATTTGGTTGCCACGCTGGGCTATATCCTGCCTGCGGCTATCGTCTATCAGAAGATGCGCACCTACAAGGGTGCCGTGATTGGCCTGGCGCTGGGCGTTATTGCCGCTACGGTGCTTTCTATGGTCGCGAATCTGACCATTGGCGTTTGGTTCTGGTATGGTTCGGTCGACGTGATTTTGCCGCTCATGATTCCCGCCGTGCTGCCGTTCAACCTTATCAAGACCGTGCTCAACTCGGTGTTGACGCTGGCGGTGTACAAGGCGGTCTCTAATCTCATCACGCCCAAGAAGGACCAGGTTAAAGGCCGCGCATGATTGAGTGTCGGGGCGTTTCCTTTAGCTATGACGGTGCGGCACCGGCGCTCGATGGCATCGATCTGAACATCGAGGATGGCGAGTTTTTCTGCATCCTCGGCGGAAACGGGTCGGGCAAGTCGACGTTTGCCAAGCATTTGAACGCGCTGTTGCAGCCCGATACGGGAACGGTGTGCGTCAACGGCATGGACGCGTCCGATCCCGAACTGGTCTACGACATCCGCTCGACTGCGGGCATGGTGTTCCAGAATCCCGACGATCAGCTTGTGGCGACGCTTGTCGAGGACGATGTTGCGTTTGGTCCCGAGAACTTAGGGGTTGAATCGGCCCAGATCGCGCAGCGTGTGCGCGAGGCGTTAAAGGCCGTTGGTCTGGTGGGCTTTGAGCGACACGAGACCCACGCTCTCTCGGGCGGACAAAAGCAGCGCGTGGCGCTTGCCGGCGTGCTCGCCATGGAGCCGCGCGTGCTCATTTTGGACGAGGCGTCTTCGATGCTCGATCCGCGCGGGCGCAAGGGCCTTATGGAGGCCTGTCACGCGCTGCACGAACGCGGCATGACCATCGTGATGATTACACATTTTATGGAAGAGGCCGCTGAGGCCGATCGCGTTGCTGTCTTCCAAGCGGGTCGCGTTGCCATGCTCGGTACGCCCGAGGAGATCTTGACGCGGGCGGACGAGCTCGCGCGGCTGAACCTGGATATGCCACCATCGTGCTGTCTTGGCAGGGCGCTTCGCGCGAAGGGCGTGCCCATTTGCGCACAGGTGCGCGAGGCGGATATGGTTGCCGATATAGCGCAGGCTTATGCCGAGCGGAGTAGGGCAGGCATCGCCGGGCGGCCTTTCGCATCCGATCCTCGTATTCCCGACAACGTTTCCTCTGCAATCGATGGCGCAGACGCGCTGGAGCCCGTCATCGAGATTTCGCACCTTTCGTATAGCTATTCGCTGAGCGCCCGCGAGCGTCGCCGTTGGCACAAGCGCTCGGCCGCCGAGAGTGCATCGAACAAACAGGCCCTCTGGGGCAACGACCCTCGCAGCCCTTGGGCGTTGCGCAATGTGTCGCTAACGGTGCGTCGTGGCGAGTTCCTGGGCCTTGCGGGCCATACCGGTTCGGGTAAGTCGACGCTGGTTCAGCATCTCAACTGCCTGATTCGTCCCCAGGAGGGTTCCGTTTATGCATTGGGGCTCGACCTGGTAAACAAGAAAGATGCCGCCGCGGTTAAGGCAAAGGTCGGCGTGGTGTTTCAGTATCCAGAGCGTCAGCTGTTTGCCGAGACCGTGGCACAGGACGTGGCATTTGGTCCGCATAACCTTGGCTTGTCGCAGGCCGAGGTTGCCCGCCGCGTTGAGTCATCGCTCGCGCGCGTGGGCCTCGACCTGGCCACGGTGGGCGACAAGAGCCCCTTTGAGCTCTCGGGCGGGCAGCAGCGGCGCGTGGCGTTTGCTGGCGTGCTTGCCATGGAGCCCGAGGTCTTGGTACTCGATGAGCCCATGGCTGGGCTCGATCCGGCGGCGCGCAGTGGTTTCCTGGAGCTCATCGATCGGCTTCACCGCGATGGCCTGACCGTTGTCATGGTTTCGCACAGTATGGATGACCTGGCCAATTGCTGCGACCGTATCGTCGTAATGAACGAAGGTGCGGTGTTTGCCGAGGGAGCCCCCGCGCAGGTGTTTGCGCATGCCGATGAGCTCAAGTCGATCGGCTTGGGTGTTCCCACTGCTCAGCGCATGGCGCTGGCGCTTGCGGAAGCGGGCGTGCCACTGCGTTGCGGCGGCCTCTATACGGTTGAGTCGTTAGCAGGTGAACTGTCAAGCTTGTTGCTCGGCTGTGCGGATGGCCCTTCGAGCGCTTCTCGTCGGGCCGATTCCAGTGCACCCGCGCGAGAGGAGGGCTGCTAATGGAGGCGTTTTCGTTTGGCAGCTACTATCCCGGCGATAGTGCAATCCACCGCCTGGACCCGCGAACCAAGTTGCTCTTGGGCTTTGTGTTTCTGATCACGACGCTCACGGTCAGCAGCTTCCGCGGACTGGTCCCGGTCGCAATCTTCGTTGTCCTGATCTATGCCGTGTCCCGGGTGCCGGCTCGTCGCGTCCTGTCATCGATGGTGCCGCTGCTGGCGATCGTCGCGGTGGTCGCGGTGCTCAACCTGTTTTCCGACCAGAGCGGGCGCATTCTGTGGCAGCTCGGCTTTTTGCAGATAAGCGAGGGCTCGATGCATTCTGCCGTCTTTATGGCGTGCCGCCTGACCTTGATGATGGCCGGTATGAGCGCTATCACGCTCACCACACCGACGCTCGACCTCACCGCGGGCTTTGAGCGCCTGCTCGCGCCGTTTGCGCGTGTGGGGCTTCCTGCGCACGAGCTCGGCATGATCATGGGCATCGCGCTGCGCTTTATGCCGCAGTTTGCCACCGAGATGAAGCAGACAGCCGATGCACAGGCAAGCCGCGGTGCGCGCGTGACGGGAGGTCCGCTCGGCGGCGTACGTATGCTCGGCAGCGTGGCGATTCCGCTGTTCACCGGCGTATTCCGTCATGCTGAGACGTTGTCTGCCGCCATGGATGCCCGTTGCTATCATGGCGAGCAGGGCCGCACACGTCTGCATGCGCTTGCATTTGGCCGCGGCGATGCGTTGGCGGCGATGGTGACGGCGTTGCTGCTCATCTGCGTCATCGTCATCAATCTTCAACTTGTTTAGGCGCGATTCGAGCGCAGGAAAGGGGCCCCAATGACCGACAACGACCGCACGGCGCAGCTCGAGCGCGCCTGTTCGTATTTCAGGCGTATTCCGGCGTGGTATCTCGCCACGATCGACGTGACGGACGGACATCAGCCGCGCGTGAGGCCGTTCTCGTTTGCCATGGTCGATGATGGCAAACTGTGGTTTTGCACCTCGCGCGATAAGGACGTGTGGGCCGAGCTCAGCGCGAACCCCAAGTTTGAGGTTTCGGGTTGGAAACCGGGGGAGTGTTGGATTGTGCTGACTGGCGAGGCCGCGCTCGAGGACGACGTGGTCGTGAGCGACCGGGTGCGCGAGGCAGGTTTTAAGCATATGCTGGGCATTGGCGAGGAACACGAGAGCGCCAATGACGGTCGCCTTGCGTTTTTTTCGGTGCGCAATATCGTCGCCCGCTTCTGTGATATCGACGGCAGCGAGGAGCGCCTGGAGCTTTAACCCTCACCAACCAGTATTCCGGGGCAGTTAATTTGGGACGGGGCTATTTTAGCTACCCCCATATGCCAGCTGACAATTATCCTAGTCCAAATAATTCATTGACAGTTAAGGGGTAGCTAAAATAGCCCCGTCCCAAATTAGCTGCCCATTCCAAATTAGCGAGCGTCAGGAGGACACATGGACGGATTGAATACGGTGTTGGAGTATCTGACGTCGGTGCCGGCGTGGTATCTGGCGACGAGCGTGGACGGGCAGCCGCATGTGCGTCCGTTCTCGTTTGCGCAGATCCAGGATGGCAAGCTGTGGTTTGTAACGGCGCGCACCAAAGACGTGTGGCAAGAGCTGCTGCAAAATCAACGCTTTGAGGCCACGAGTTGGTGGCCGGGCCATGGCTGGCTCATCTTGCGCGGGCATGCGGGCCTGGATGACCAGGCCGCTCCCGATATGCGCGAGGCAGGCTGGAAGCACCTGGAGCGCCTAGGCGAGCACTACGAGGGCGCAGGCGATCCTACGCTCGTCTTCTTTAGCGTGGAGGAACCCGAGGCCTTTATCTGCAACCATGACGAATGGGTGCCGGTCGAACTCTAAACGAGTCTCTCAGCAAGCTTCGACAATTTTAATTCTCGTATGTAGCGGGCCCCACATTGCAACGTCACCGTAAGGCGCACGGGGCAATATGGGGCCCGCATTTATTTGTCAATTCCTTCGAGTGAATGTGTCGGGACTGTTTCAATGCATGAATATACAAAAGATTTGCGTATATATGCATCTTTTGGTGCTAAAGTTTCAACTCACTTCATAACGACGGCTGCGAGATGCGCATTGGTGCATAACTGCAGACAAGGAGTCTGATATGTCTATAAAGGTTGGAATCGTCGGTGCGGCTGGATATGCCGGCGCCGAGCTTATTCGCCTCGTACTCGGTCATCCCGAAT
The DNA here is from genome assembly GCF_009875845.1 of Collinsella sp. BIOML-A6. Taxonomy (NCBI): domain Bacteria; kingdom Bacillati; phylum Actinomycetota; class Coriobacteriia; order Coriobacteriales; family Coriobacteriaceae; genus Collinsella; species Collinsella sp. BIOML-A6. The sequence goes on along the minus strand of NZ_WWSL01000008.1, from coordinate 15,573 downwards.
TTGAACTTGCTGCCATTACGTCCAACGCCGATGCCGGCCAGCCGTTGTCTGCGGTGTACCCGAGCTTCACCGGCGTAAGCGATCTTGTCTTCACGACGCATGACGCCCCCGAGCTCAAGAACTGCGACGCGGTCTTTTTGGCCGTGCCGCACACGGCTGCCATGGCACAGGTGCCCGCCCTGCTTGCCGCGGGCGTCTCCTGCATTGACCTCTCGGCCGACTATCGCCTGAGCGATCCTGCCACCTTTGAGGCCTGGTATGCCGCCGAGCACACGAGCCCCGAGCTGCTCAAGACCCGCGCTTTCGGCCTGCCCGAGCTGTTCTGCCAGGATTTGGAGACCGCTGCATCCGACCACGCCGATGGCAAGCCCGTACTGGTCGCCTGCGCCGGTTGCTATCCCACCGCAACGAGCCTTGCCGCCGCGCCTGCCGTGCGCGCTGGCTGGGTTGCCCAGAGCGGTCCCGTGATCGTTGACGCTATCAGCGGCGTAACGGGTGCCGGTAAGTCCTGCAACGCCCGTACGCATTTTTGTAGCGCAGACGAAAACCTGGAGGCCTATGGCGTGGGCAAGCATCGTCACACGCCCGAAATCGAGCAGATCTTGGGCCTAACCGATCGCGTCGTCTTTACCCCGCACCTGGCACCGCTCAAGCGCGGTCTGCTCTCTACGGTGACGATGCCGCTTACGCCGCAGGCTATCGATACCTTGACCCTTGAGGACGTTGTCGATCATTACAAGCAGTTCTACGCCGGTCGCACCTTCGTGCGTGTACTCGATGCCGGCCAGCAGCCCAAGACGGCTTCGGTCGTCGGCACCAACGCCGCCCAGATCGGCCTCGCGCTCAACAAGCGCGCGGGCGTTCTGGTGGCTACGGGCGCCATCGACAATCTGTGTAAGGGGGCAGCAGGCCAGGCGATCCAGTGCGCCAACATCGTCTTTGATTTTGACGAGCGACGAGGCTTGCCCACAGTGGCGTGCCCGGTGTAGCACATTCGATTGTTAACGATTTGGTAGTCGGGCATCGAGTGGGGCGCCACTCTTAAGCTGGTCTCATGATTGTGGCTGGCATGGCGCACCAATCGATGTCCATTTTTTGTTTGACATAAGGAGTCATAAAGACGATGAATGCTGAGCAGTTCGATATCAAGATTCATGCCGTAGAGGGCGGCGTAACGGCGGCTGCCGGCTTTAAGGCGGCGGGTATCCATGCCGGATTCCGCAAGAATCCCGAGCGTCTGGATTACGCGCTCGTCGTGCCCGATAAACCCTGTCCCGGGGCTGGCGTGTTTACGACTAACCGCTTTTGTGCGGCGCCCGTGCAGGTGAGCCGCGCCAACCTGGGCGGTGCCGACAAGGGCTACGGCGTCATTGCCGGCGTTTCGGTCAATTCTGGCAATGCCAACGCCGCCACGGGTGAGACCGGTCTTGCCTGCGCGCGCGAAACCTGCAACATCGCCTCGCAGGTCATCGGCTGCGAGCCCCAGCAGATTCTGGTCGCCTCCACGGGCGTAATTGGTCAGATTCTGCCGATCGACACGTTTGAGATTGCCGTTCCTGCCGCCTACGAAGCGCTCTCTGCCCACGGTGGCGCCGATGCCGCCCGCGCTATCATGACGACCGACACGCACTCCAAGGAGTATGCCGTGTGTTACCGCAGCGAGGCCGCGGGGCACGCAGGCAATGCCTATACGGCGGGCGGTATGTGCAAGGGCTCGGGCATGATCATGCCCAACATGGCAACCATGATCGCGGTCATCACTACCGATGCCCCCGTCGAGCCGGCGGCGCTCCACGCCCTGTTGCTCTCCACCGTCAAGCAGACCTTTAATAAGGTAACGGTCGACTCCGATACTTCGACCAACGACACCTGCATCATGCTTGCTTCCGGCGCTGCCGCAGATGCCGAGCCTATTGTCGAGGGCTCTGACGCCTTCGACGAGCTGGCCTTTGCCGTGCATGAGGTGTGCGAGAGCCTGGCGCGCAACATCGCCGCAGATGGCGAGGGCGCATCCAAGCTCGTGACGGTTAACGTCACCGGCGCCGTGAACGACGAGGAGGCCGATATCGCCGCTCGTGCTGTCGCCAACTCGCCGCTCGTCAAGACCTGCATCGCCGGCCACGACTGCAACTGGGGCCGCGTTGCCATGGCGCTCGGCAAGTGCGGCGTGCAGTTTAACCAGGAAGATGTTTCCATCGACATGATGGGTATGCCCGTCTGCCGTGATGGCCTGACCGTTCCCTTTGACGAGGACGAGGCGCTGCGTCGCTTTGAGGCACCCGAGATTGTGATCTCGGCAGACCTGGGCGCAGGGGACGCGGCGACCACCGTGTGGACTTGCGACCTCACGCACGAGTACATCTCCATTAACGGCGATTACCGTTCCTAGACTCCCGATGTGCCGCGCGTCCCGCTACAATCGCGGGCAACGAGGTACGGCGCGATAGCTACACGAAAGACGAGGCGGACTATGAAGTTCGCACGCGATTGTCGCTCGAGCGAATCCAACGAAGTTACCGCGCAGCTGCTGTTCGAGGCGCTGCCGTGGATTAAGAACCTGACCGGTAAGACGGTCGTTATCAAGTACGGCGGTGCCGCCATGGTCGACGAGCAGCTGCGTCGTGACGTGATGAGCGACATCGTCCTGCTCAAGATTATCGGCATGCGCCCTGTTATCGTGCACGGTGGCGGCAAGGCCATCAACGAGGCGCTCAGCCACTACGACATCCCCGTCGAGTTTAAGAACGGCCAGCGCGTGACTACGCCTGCCACCATGGATATCGTGCGCGAGGTACTGGGCGGCAAGGTCAATCAGGAGTTGGTCGCGGCGCTCAACCACCACGGCAACCTGGCCGTGGGCGTGTCCGGCAGCGACGCCGGTACCCTAATCGCCGAGCCACTTGACCCAGAACTCGGCCGCGTAGGCAAGGTCACGCACGTCAATACCGACTATATCGAGCGTTTGCTCGACAGCGAGTACATTCCCGTTATCGCCACGGTCGCGGCGGGAGAGGACGGCGGCTTCTTCAACATCAACGCCGACACTGCTGCCGGCGCCGTTGCGGCGGCGCTCCATGCGCACAAGGCGATTTTTTTGACCGATGTCGACGGTCTGTACAAGGACTTTAGCGACAAGGATTCGCTTATCTCCAACCTGACGCTCGACGAGGTCAATGAGATGCTCTATGGCGGCGAGGTCGACAAGGGCATGATCCCCAAGCTGCGCGCCGCCGTCGATGCGCTTACCGCCGGCGTGTTCCGAGCCCACATCATCAACGGCACGACGCCGCACTCGCTGCTGCTGGAGCTGCTGACCGATGCTGGCGTCGGCACCGTGATCCACTCCACCGAGACGGCCTACGAGTTCGATACGCATCCGCACCCGCTTTCGACGTTTGCGGCGCGCCTGACCGAGAACCTCGACGAGGTCGAGAAGCTCCAGACGGTCTAGCTGACCCGCGGTCGTCGCGTCCCTGCACCCATAGCCCTGCGCCGTACGGCGCCCAACGAAAGGCATCCCATGTCACTTGCAACTCAACAATCGCTCGAATCCCATTACGTTATGCATACCTTTGGTCGCTCTCCGGTAGAGTTTGTCGAAGGCCACGGCATGAAGCTCACCGGCGATGACGGCCGTGAGTATCTTGACTTTCTTGCCGGTATCGGTGTGTGCAGCCTTGGCCACGGCAACCCTGCGGTGCTCTCAGCGCTCGAGGCGCAGACCAAAAAGCTTCTGCATGTGTCTAACTACTTCTACATCGAGCAGCGTGGACAGGTCGCGGCGCTGCTGTCCAAGCTTGCCAACGACGACGTAGATGGTGCGTGCGTTCTGGCCGATGCCATTGCCGCCGGCGATGAGACCACGGCCGCTGCGCTCGGTGCCCCGGCTGCGGATGAGCAGGTATGGGAGACGTTCTTTGCCAACTCCGGTGCCGAAGCCAACGAGGGCTCGATGAAGCTCGCGCGTCTGTACGCCAAGCGTGCTGGTAACGGCGGCAACACCATCGTATGCATGCGCGGCGGCTTCCACGGCCGTACGCTCGAGACCATTGCCGCCACCATGCAGGATTGGCTGCAGGACAGCTTCCGTCCGCTGCCGGGCGGCTTTGTGGCCTGCACGCCCAACGATGTCGATGAGCTGCGCGCAATCTTTAAGCAGCTGGGAAGCGAGATTTGCGCCGTGATGCTCGAGCCGGTTCAGGGTGAGAGCGGTGTGCATCCCATGACCGAGGAGTTTATGACGGCGGCGCGCGACCTGGCGCACGAGGCCGGTGCCGTTCTTATCGCCGACGAGGTCCAGTGTGGCATCTTCCGCTCCGGCAAGCCGTTTGCATTCCAGACCTATGGCGTGGAGCCCGACATTATGAGCCTTGCCAAGGGCATTGCCGATGGCGTGCCCATGGGTGCCGTGGTGGCAAAGAAGGAGATCGCCGACGCGTTTAAGCCGGGCGACCACGGCTCGACCTTTGGCGGTAGCTGCTTGGCTGTCGCGGCGTGCGCCGCGACGCTCTCCGCGCTCGTGCGCGGCGACTACGCTGAGCATGCCGACAAGGTGGGCGCCTATATGGAGCAGGCGCTGGTCAAGCTTCCGCACGTTACCGAGGTGCGCGGTCGCGGCTTGATGCTCGGCTGCGACTTGGATGACGCTGCGGGCGATGCACATGATATTGTTGCCCGCGCGCTGGCCGCCGGCGCCGTGATTAACGCGACCGGAGCTCATACACTGCGATTCCTGCCGCCGCTTGTCTGCGAGGAAGCCGACGTGGACAGCCTGATCGAGATTTTGTCGGACGTTTTGGCCTAACACAGCGCAATAACTCAATTTGGACCGGGTTCCGGACTGTGGACGTGCCCTATGCGGCACGATTTAGCGGTCTGGAGCCCGTTTTGCTATCGATTTGCTAAGGCGGGAAGACCTGCTGGTCAAAAAACGTCAAATATGAGTACTGTTACCGATTTGGTAGCAGCAATTTTGGACTAATAAGGCCAGATAGCAAGACGAAATGGCGATGAATGCACGATTTTGATCCAATTGTTAGTCCTTATAATGGACATATGTTGCGTAACTTAAGCAAATACTATCTTTTTATATGTTGCAAGCAAAGTAGCAGTACTCATTTTTGCCATTTTTTGACCACGGACCTTGAAATAAGGGGTCCTTAGGGTTCGAATCCCTCTGCGATGGGCCCAAACAAAAACGGTCCCCTTGCAAGGACCGTTTCCAAATCAGTGGTGGGCGATGAGGGATGTCGCGTGCGGCTTCGCCGCCCGCTTCCGCTTCGGGCCTGCGGCCCTCGCGTGCTGCGCTGGAAAAGGCTTGCGCGTTTCCTCAGCTCCGCACCCTTGCGGGTTCGAATCCCTCTGCGATGGGCGCAAAAAGAAAGGCCCCCATCACTGGGAGCCTTTTCAATCAAGTGGTGGGCGATGAGGGATTCGAACCCCCAGCCTTGTGCGTGTAAAGCACCTGCGCTAACCGTTGCGCCAATCGCCCGCAGGGATTGAGTATAGCGGAAACCCCGTGCTGTTCACTGCTAATTCATAACGAAACTTACGCGGCGACTTCGGCGTCCGTGTCCTCGTCGATAAAGAAGCGCTTGTACCAGATGAGGAACGTCAGCGTGGTGTAGATCTTGCGCTGGTTGAGCGCGCGACCCTCAAAGTGATCGTCAAGCAGTTTCATGAGCGCATCGGTGTCAAAGAAATCGGCAGCCCACGGTGCGGTGATATATTCCTTTACGTAGTCGTAGTACTTTTGCTCGCGCAGCCAGAACTTGACCGGTACGGGGAAGCCCACCTTCTTGCGCGTTGCCCACTCGTCGGGCAGCGTACGGTTGGCAGCGTGACGTAGAACGAGCTTGCAGCCTTCTTCGTTAACACGGTAGTTGGCAGGAATGTGCTCGGCAAACTCCATGACCTTCTTGTCCAGGAACGGGACGCGAAGCTCCAGAGAATGCGCCATGCACATCTTGTCTGCCTTGAGCAGGATGTCGCCCGGCAGCCACATGTTCATATCCAGATACTGTTTCTTGGAAAGCTCGCAGCAGTTGGGAACCTGCTTGTAGTACTCGGCGCACATCTCGGCGGCGTTCTTGCCGGTGTCATAAGCGGGCTTGAGCACCTCGTCGACCTCGGAGGGATCGAACACCTTTGCCTGACCCACATACCAGCGCTCGGGAACCTCGGCGCATTTCGTCAGGAAGTTGTGGCCCTTAAAGTAGGGGAGATGCTGAACGAGCGAGCCCAGGGCGCGACGTACGCCGAGCGGCACGCGCTTCTTAAAGGAGCGCATCTCGGGGGTGTCCTCGTACCACTCGTAGCCGGCAAACAGCTCGTCGGCACCCTCGCCCGAAAGGACGACGGTGACCTCCTCGGAAGCCATCTGCGCCAGATAGTACAGCGGCACGCTGGACAGGTTTGATTGCGGCTCGTCCATGTGATACTGGATATCGGGCAATGCATCGAAGAACTCGTCGGCGGTAATCATCTTGCGCACGTTCTTGATGCCCAGCTTGTCGGAAAGCTCGGCAGCGTAGTTGGTCTCGTTGAAGTTCTTGTAATCGAAGCCGACAGAATACGTGGTGTCGGGCATGAGACAGGCGGCAATGTAGCTGGAGTCCACGCCGCCAGAAAGGAACGAGCCCACCTTAACATCGGCGATTCGGTGCGCAGCGACGCTTTCGTGCACGACCTTGTCGCACTCGTCCACGTACTCCTCGAAGGTCTTGGAGTTGTCGTCGGTGAAGTCACAGCTCCAGTAACGCTTGATGTCCATGGTGTTGGTCGTCAGGTCATACGTAAAGCAATGCGCCGGGGCAAGCTTGAACACGCCCTTAAAGAAGGTCTCCTCCGTGGCGGGGAATTGCAGCGTCAGGTAGGGGCGCAGCGCGTCGTGGTTGACGGCCTTCTCAAACTTGGGATGGTCCAGGAAGCTCTTGATCTCGGAGCCAAACAGCAGCGAGCCATCGGATGCCTGGTAGTAATAGAACGGCTTGATACCAAAGATGTCGCGAGCGCCAAAGAGTTTGTTCTTGTTCTGGTCGTGGATCACGAACGCGTACATGCCACGCAGGCGGTTGACCAGGTCCTCGCCCCACTCCTCGTAACCGTGTACCAGGACCTCGGTATCAGCGTTGCAGTGGAAGGCGTAGCCGGCTGCCTCCAGCTCGGCGCGAAGCTCCTGGAAGTTGTAGATCTCTCCGTTGAAGACAATCGTGACCTTGCCGTCGTCGCTCGACATGGGCTGAGCTCCAGCTTCGGAAAGATCAAGAATCGAAAGACGACGGAAGCCAAGGGCAACGTTGTCGACGATATGCTGGCCGCCCATATCGGGACCACGGTGGATGATGCGATTCATCATAGCCGTGAGAACCAGCTCACTCTGTTCATCTGTACCGGTAAAACCGACAAAACCGCACATGCAAGATCCTTTCTGCTGACGGCTCAGGTGTACTGCCGCAAGGATTGCGGCAGCTGATGTCAAATAATCTTTACTATCATGCCAATCTTTTGTTTCGTGATAGGGCATAAGCGTCGAGCGAACCGAAAAAACCACGGCCCGATCTTCAGACGAAGCGGCGGGCCGTGGTTGCGAACGCTATGTACGAGCGGTTAGCGCTTGCTGCGCTCGGCGAGACGGTGCTCCACCTTGGTGACGATGTGGATGAGCGGAATCGTCACGACCAGATAGTAAAGTGCGGCGCAAATGTAGGGCGTAATGTTGCCCGTGGTGGCCGTGAGGTTTTTGGAGAACAGCATGAGCTCCATGACGCCAACGCTCGAAAGCAGTGACGTGTCCTTGTACAGCATAACGAACTCGCTGGTCATAGTCGGTATAACGCAACGTACGGCCTGCGGAATCACGATGCGCGACATAACTTGGGACCAAGTCATGCCAAGCGAGTAGGCAGCTTCCGCTTGACCATGCGGTACGCTCTCGATGCCGGCGCGGAAAATCTCGGCAAGATAGGCCGAGCAGTTGATGGCGAGCACGCCAACGCCGAGCGGCAGATTGGGCACGTTGAGACCGATCATAGGGAACCCAAAGAACGCAATGTAGATCTGCAGGAAGAGCGGGGTTCCGCGCAGGACGTTGATGTATGTCACGGCGATGCCACGCAGCATACGACTATGGCTGATCTTCATAAAGGCAAACAGCAAGCCGATGGGGATGGCGAGCGGAAAACCGATGGCGGTCACGGCAAGTGCTATGCCCCAGCCCTTAAAGAGCGAGGCGATTGAGGTGACGATAATCTGCGGCTTGCAGAACATGCCCAAAAACGGGTTGGAGTTCCATGCGGCAACCCAAGGCTGGGCATCGAGCCAGGCGACGATTTCTTGCACCATGGTGCTCTCCGAGACGCTGATGGTGGGGCTCTCGGGAAGATCTCGCTTGTCGTCGTCGGCGACATAGCTGCCGGTGACGGCATAGGCGCCCGCGTTGCTCGGGAATACGACGTCGGGGACGACAACGCGAATCTGTGAGCCGGCGGCGACGAGATCGGCGAACTTGATGACGAGCTTTGAGCCGTTCAGCGAGCACGATGCCTTGACACCCGTCTGGTTCAGTCCGTCGAGCAGCGTGACCTTAACATCTGTGCTTTCAAACGATCCGCCCTCGGGCAGCTCAAGCTCAATTTGCGAAACGTTGCCCTCGTCGCTACCCGTTGTCGCTTCCCAGGTCAGGCGGGTTGCGATGCCGCCGAGCACGCCGTTACCGCTGTCTTCGTTTGACTTGGCGGTCGCCGAGGTGACGGCGAGTGAAGCGTCCGTCGCGTCGTCTGATCTCGAGGCATCCTCGTTATCGGACCCGCTCGTGGGTGCCATGCCAAACCACTTCTCGTACAGCTTGTCATAGGCACCGGAGCTCTTGATCTTGGCAAGGGCATCGTTGATGGCCTGTGTCAGCTCGGGGTTGTCTTTAGAGACGGCAATGCCAAACTGCTCGCCCGTCGGAACCTCTTTGATGATCTCCATACCGGTAAAGGAGTTCGAAACCATCCACTGCTCAACGGGAAGATCGCATACGACCGCCTGGCACTGACCACTCATGACGGCGGTGAAGGCTGCCGTCCAGTCGTCAAAGTTGACGGTGGTTGCCTGCGGCAGGTTCTCGATTGCCCACTCCTCGGACGTGGTGCCCGACTGCACGGCAATTTTGACGCCCGGTGCGTTGAGGCTATCGACCGTGTCGTATCCAGTGTTCTTTGCAACTGCGACGCCCTGGTTGGAGTCGATATAGGGATCGGCGAAGTCGACCTCTTCCTTGCGCTCGTCGGTAATCGTGATGTTACATGCGCCGACATCGGTCTTTACACCCTGCTTGACCATGGGGATAATGCCGTCGAACTTTTGCGCCGGCAAGTAGTTGAGCTCCAGACCGAGCTCGTCTGCGATCATACCCATGAGTTCATAGGTAAAGCCCTGGTCTTCGCCGGAATCGTTGACGTATTCAAACGGGGGCGTGGCCAAGTCACTTGCGACGGTGAGCTTGCCATTCTCGACGAGTGTGTAGGTGCTCGAGGCGTTCTAGGAGGACGAACAGCCGCTCGCGCCGATGATGGTGGCAAGGGCCACAACGACCGTCGCGAAGGCGCAGACGATGCGCCGGGTCAACTGGACGCGTGCCGAGCGGTGGCGACGTTCGAAGTGTCGTTTCATCTGGAATCCTTTGCTTGGGCATGATGGGTCGGCATTGTGAGTCAGTGAGGCACATCAAGACATTTGGATAAAGAATAGCACCCAGGTTTCCCTGTTTTTACGCGGGACGGACACTGTTGTCATTTATTAACCCACGGCACAGTCCATGCATTTTTTTAGAAGGCTGCAGTGCGCGCAAGGTCAGGTGGCATATTAGGATGGTTGATAATACAGAATGTTTCATCGTTTCTGCCGCGGGACGTCTTTTGCCCTTTAAGGCTGAATTTAGCGAGAGAGGTCTTTGTATGTCGAGTCCGACACAAGAGAAGCTAACTCTGATGCGCTATATAGAGTTGCTCGAGGAAGATGATCTTGTTGTTTCCAAACCGAGCGCTTCGTGCGACCAGCGCATTGAGTTTGCGACTGATGACTCGCGCCAGGTGCGCCCGGGCACGTTGTTTGTCTGCAAGGGCCGCGCGTTTAAGCGTGAGTATCTGCTTTCGGCAATCGCCGATGGCGCCGTGGCCTACGTTTCCGAGGTCGATTACGATGTTGATCTTCCCGCGGTGATTGTGAGTGATATTCGTCGCACGCTCGCCGTGGTGGCAGATGCCTTTTATGGGCACCCGTCGGGTAAGGTGAAGGTCTGCGCCTTTACAGGCACCAAGGGCAAGTCGACCTGTAGCTTTTATCTGCGCGGCATTCTCGCCAACGAGGCCAAGCTTACGGGCTGTCATCGACCCGCTCTTAATACGGGCATTGAGTTCGACGACGGCATCGAGGCAGGTCCTTCCAAGCTGACGACCCCCGAATCCTTTCTGCTGCAGTCTCGCATCGCACATGCTGCGGAGGCGGGTGCCCCGTGGCTGGTTATGGAGGCATCGAGCCAGGGCCTCAAATACGAGCGCACAGGCAAGATCGCTTTTGAAGTCGGCGCCTTTACCAATATCGGCGAGGATCACATTTCGCCGATTGAGCATCCGACGCTCGAGGATTACTTTGCCAGCAAGCTCAAAATCTTCTCGCAGAGCCGTTTTGCCGTGGTCAATCTCGATATGGATAAGGTCGATCGTGTGCTCGAGGCGGCATCTCGTTGCGAACGTACGGTGACGTTCTCCCTGACCGACGAGCGTGCCGACGTGCTTGCGCTGGCGATTCGCAATGGTGACTGCGGCGTGGTGGCAACGGTGCGCACGCCCCGCTTTACGCGCGACATTGTGATTCCCACGCCGGTTAAGTTCAATGTGTCCAACGCGCTTGCCGCTATTGCCTGCGCCGAGGCTCTGGGCATTTCCGAAGAGGGTATCGTCCACGGCTTTGAGGGCGTCTTCGTTCCCGGCCGTATGGAGCTCTATCCGTCCGTATCGGGCAAAATCCTGGGCATCGTCGATTTTGCACATAACGGCATGAGCCTCGAGACGCTCCTGCGCGACTTGCGCGAGAACTATCCCGAGCGCGAGCTGGCGGTTGTATTTGGCGCTACGGGCGGTAAGGGTGTCGATCGACGCACCACGATGGGCATCGCCGCTGGCAAGTATGCCGACCGAATCGTGATTACCGAGGATGACCCCGGCCCCGAGGATGTCGAGGATATTTGCGCCGAGATCGCGCGCAACGTTCAAGCGCAGGGAAATGATAACTGGCAAATCGTGACTGATCGCGTTGCCGCTATCGAGACTGTCGTGCGCGAAACTGTCCGTCCTGCCGTGGTCATCGTGACCGGTAAGGGCGAGGAAGAGCGTATGCTGCGCAAGAACGGACCCGAGCCTTGTGAGCGCGACGGTTCGATTCTCAAGCGCACCCTTGCGGCGTACGACGCCTAAGACCAGAATCCCCTTCTACGTAATGGAGTGACCATGTCCCACAATACCCTGCCGACCGTCGCTGAGCTTTCGGGCGAGATGCGCGAGCGTCTTGCCAAGGTTAAGTACGTCTTTACCGACCTGGACGCCACCATGCTCGCGCCCGGCTCGTGCGTGCTGCGCGACAACGACGGCAACCCCTCGACCAAGCTCGTCGAGGCTGTCGTGGCACTTGCCCGCGCCGGCATTCAGGTGGTTCCCACCTCGGGCCGCAACCGCACCATGATCCACGAGGATGCGCGCGTGCTTGGCCTCAACTCCTACATCGGCGAGATGGGTGGCCTGGTCATGTACGATCTCAAGGCCAACGATTGGGAGTATCTGACCGGCGACATGCCTTACGACCCCGCCTGCGGCCTTACGCCGCACCAGGTGATCGAGCAGACCGGCGTGTGCGAGAAGATCCTTGCCCGCTGGCCGCACAAGATCGAGTACCACAACGACATGTCGACCGGCTACAAATACCGTGAGGTCACCGTCGGCATGCGCGGCGATGTGCCCGACGATGAGGTCCAGGCCATCCTGGACGAGGCCGGCTGCGGCCTGATTTGGGCTTGCAACGGCCATCTGACTCACCTGTCCAAGCCGACGACGCTCGAGCTCGATCGCGTCGAGGACGGCCGTGCCTTCAACATCAATCCGGCGGGTCTCAACAAGGGCGTTGCCATTGCGCGCTTCTGCGAGCACCTAGGGATCGAGCGCGAGGAGACGCTCGCGCTCGGCGACTCCGAGTCCGACTTCTACATGGCCGATCACGTGGGCACGTTCTGCCTGGTCGAGAACGGCCTGACGAGCGCCGGCGCGCCCGAGTTCCTGGATGCCTGCGATAACGCCTACGTCACGCGCGGTAAGATTGTCGACGGCTGGGTGGCAACGGCCGAGCTGCTGGTCGCGGCGCGTTCGTAGCGCGCCGTCGCCGCACTTGGACATGTCTTTTCGAGAGAGACTGGTGAGGTAATGTCCGATATCGAGAATCTGGCCGGGGACACGCGCCCCATTGGCGTATTCGACTCGGGTCTGGGCGGTCTGACGGTTGCACGTGCCATCGCGACGGCGCTGCCGCATGAGTCCGTCTACTACTTCGGCGACACCAAGCGCTGTCCCTACGGCACCCGCACCGAGGACGAGGTGCGCTCGTTTGCACTGCAGGCGGGCCGTTGGCTGTCGAAGCACGACGTCAAGATCATGGTCATCGCCTGCAACACGGCGACTGCAGCGGCCTTGCGTTTGGCCCAGCAGGTGCTCGACGTTCCCGTCATCGGTGTAATTGCACCGGGCGCACGCGCGGCAATCAACAGTACCCGCACGCGCCGGGTGGGCGTGCTTGCCACCAACCTCACCATTCGCTCAGGCGCTTACACACGTGCCATTCAGGATCTGGATGCCGGCGTCGACGTATACGGCTGCCCTGCCTCGAGCTTTGTCGAGGTCGTTGAGCACGAGCTCGCCTCGGGCGCGCATCTGCAAGAGCAGTGGCTCGAGAACGAGGATATCTTCGATACGCCTGCCGTACGCGCGCTGGTCGGCGCCACGGTTGAATCGCTACGCGATCACGGCATCGATACCGTGGTGCTCGGCTGCACGCATTTTCCGCTGTTGGTGGGACCTATCCGCCATACGCTGGGGTCTGGGGTGCGCGTGGTGAGCTCCGCCGAGGAGACCACGCGCGAGCTGACCGATATTCTCACGCGCCGCGAGCAGCTGGCGGGCGACGCAGCCGAGCCGCAGCATCGTTTTGCAACGACGGCCGATAACATTGCCGAGTTTGCGGTGGCGGGCAGTTTTATCTTTGGCCAGCCGCTCAAGAGCATTGAGCATATCGATATCGATGAGCTGAAATAGATGTAAGGCAGCCGCCAAAGCCTTCGCCACACCTTTTGCCGAAAGGATTTTTCTATGGAGTATATGCAGGTCAATCGCGCCAACGGCCGCGCCGCCGATGAGCTGCGCCCCATCAAGCTTACTCGCGGCGTCATGAAGCACGCCCACGGTTCGTGCCTGGCCGAGTTTGGCGATACGCGCGTGCTGTGCGCTGCCACCATTGAGGAGGGCGTGCCGGGCTGGCGCAAGGGCGCCAAGGCCGGTTGGGTAACGGCGGAGTATGCCATGCTGCCGGCATCGACCGGCAAGCGCTGCAAGCGCGAGCACGCCAACCGCAAGGGTCGCTCCATGGAGATTGAGCGTCTGATCGGCCGTAGCTTGCGCACCGTCGTCAACATGAAGGCGCTCGGCGAGTGCACCGTCATCGTCGACTGCGACGTGATTCAGGCAGACGGCGGCACGCGAACGGCGAGCATTACCGGCGCCTGGGTGGCACTGCACGACGCCCTTGCCATGTGGGTCGAGGCGGGTAAGCTCGAGCGCATCCCGCTCACGGGCCAGGTCGCCGCGATTTCCATGGGCGTTGTCGACGGCAACACCCTGCTCGACCTGGATTATTCCGAGGACAGTCACGCCGAGGTCGACATGAACCTTGTCGCCACCGACACCGGTGAGATGATCGAGCTCCAGGGCACTGGCGAGCAGGCGCCCTTCGACCGCAAGCGTCTCAATGCCCTGCTCGATTTGGGCGACAAGGGTATCGCCGATCTCATCGAGCTCCAGCGCCAGGCCCTCGTCTAACCTGCCAAAAAGAGACAGGTTTATTTTGGCAGGTTTTATCTGGGAAAACGTCGAAGTATAAGACTGCCGCTGATTAGAGGGGGAGAGGCCGAGGCCTCGTCGTCCTCAACACGGCATTGCTATAGAGACAAGGAGACCACTCATGGCACTTGAGAAGATCGACATCGACACCCTCGACCCGGCGGCGACCATCGTCGTGGCAACGGGCAACGCCCATAAGCTCACCGAGATCGAGGCCATTTTGGGCAAGGTTATGCCCGAGGTTCGCTTTGTGGCGCTCGGCCAGCTGGGCGATTTTGAGGACCCCGAGGAAAACGGCACGACGTTTTTGGAGAACGCCATCATCAAGGCGCAGGCTGCCGTCGAGGAGACGGGACTCATGTCCATTGCCGACGATTCGGGCCTGGTCGTCGACGCGCTGGACGGTGAGCCCGGTGTGTATAGCGCGCGCTACGCGGGCGTTCACGGCGACGATGCCGCCAACAATGCCAAGCTGCTCGTGAATCTGGAGGGCGTGGCCGACGAAGACCGCACCGCGCGCTTTATGAGCGTCGTCGCGCTCATCGACACGGACGGTTTGGTCACCTATGGTGAGGGCACCTGCGAGGGCGTTATTGCACACGAGGGCCGCGGCGATCACGGCTTTGGCTACGACCCGCTGTTCCTGCCGGTCGACACGCCGGGCAAGACCATGGCCGAGCTGACGGCGGACGAGAAGAACGCCATCAGCCATCGATTCCATGCGCTCGAGCACCTATCCGCCAAACTGACGGGCGAGGAGTAGGCCGTGCGTGCGGTGGTTCAGCGCGTGCTCAACGCCGGCGTGACGGTCGACGGTGAGTGCGTGGGCAAAATTGGGCGCGGCTATCTGGTGCTGCTGGGCGTGGGCCACGGCGACACGCGCGCCGAGGCCGATAATCTGTGGGGCAAGCTCCGGGGCTTGCGCATTAACGAGGACGAGAACGGCAAGACCAACCTGGCGCTTGCCGATGTCGACGGTGAGGTTCTCGTGGTGTCGCAGTTCACGCTGTTCGCCGATTGCCGTCACGGCCGCCGCCCATCGTTTACGGATGCCGGCGCCCCCGATGTCGCCAACGAGCTCTACGAGTACTTCCTGACGCTTGTGCGCGAGGACGTCGAGCACGTAGCGCATGGCATCTTCGGCGCCGACATGAAGGTCGACCTCGTCAACGACGGCCCCTTCACCATCGTCCTCGATACCGACAACTTTTAGGTTACGCGGTATTACCAAACCGCGTAACTACTCGACGCTGCACGGCCACCATTCGGCCAATCTGTCGCTCAAACCGTCGCTCGCGTACAAAAGTACGCGTCGCTCCTCTTTCGCGACACCTTGGCTCGAATGGTGGCCGTTCGCTCATATGACCCAATCCGCTGTCAAGAGCCACAATGGCCCCGCCGACCGCTTGCAATCGGTCGGCGGGGCCTGCCG